>JAHEDC010000254.1 GCA_024641425.1 Verrucomicrobiales bacterium
ATCGTAGCATCATTTCCCGGCCACCGCAGCGGACGTTCACGGAGGCGTCCGAGCCACACCGGACCCATGATCGAAGACCTTCGTGGCCCCTTTCGAGTCGACGAAGATTACCGGCAATCCGGCGGCGTTCTCTATCGTAAGAAACGAGTTTCCGCTTTCGTCGTCTTCCATCAGGATGTCCGGGCGTCTCATCCCGAAACTCGGCAGGGAAAGGTTCCGCTTCACGATGCGAAGCTCGATTCCCCGCTCCGTTCTCGCCTCATAGGCACCCCAGAGTTCCGTCATGGTGTTGACGTTGAGATCCTCGATCTGAATCACCCACCTCCCGGATTCCGGGAACTCCATTCCGGGCTCACGGACAAGACCCGCCTGAAACTCCGCCACTCCCAATGTCATCCGCTCCTCGAAAATCCCCCTGCACACAAAGAAGCCAGCCATACCCATCGAGGCGACCGCAAGAACCAGGATGAGCCACGATTTTTTCGACATGATTCTTCGGCACGTTTCGATCACCATTTCCACGTTCCGAGAAGATTCGAATCCGCATAAGGATCGAATCCGTTTCGAGGAAAAGCTATTGGAAAGCAGTTCCATCGCTCGAATAAGTGGGCCTTCGCCTCCCGACTGGAAAGCCCGAGGAAACCAGCAATCCATGGACTCAACTTGGCCCTGGCCTCGGCGGAGACCTTGACGCAATCAAGTCGATAGACAAGAGGATGATCGATGAGCGGTTCTTCCATGCCGGAACTTATCACGTCGAGGAGCCCCGACACAAAAAACCCGGGCCCCTCGCGAGAGGCCCGGGTTCGGTGAAGTTTGGTCGTCGGACCGGTGGTTACTTGGTCGGCACCTCGGCGATCGTGCGCGAGACGCGGGCCACGATGGCGTAGGGGTCGGCCTGGGAGTTCGGACGACGGTCCTCAAGGTAGCCCTTGTAGCCGTTGTTGACGAACGAGTGCGGGACGCGGACGGAAGCGCCGCGGTTGGCGACACCCCAGTTGAACTTGTCGATCGACTGGGTCTCGTGGAGACCGGTCAGACGCAGGTGGTTGTCCGGGCCGTAGGCGGCGATGTGCTCCTCGCGGTTTTTCTGGAAGGCATCCATGAGCTTGAGGAAGTATTCCTCGCCGCCGGTCTCCCGCATGTAGTCGGTGGAGAAGTTGCAGTGCATCCCGGAACCGTTCCAATCCCCCTTGTAAGGCTTGCAATGCAGTTCAACGTCAATGCCGTACTGTTCACAAAGACGGATGAGGATATAGCGGGCAACCCAAATCTCATCGGCAGCCGTCTTGGCTCCTTTTCCGAAGATCTGGAATTCCCACTGGCCCTTCGCAACCTCGGCGTTGATTCCCTCGTGATTGATACCGGCGTAGATACACGCATCGAGGTGCTCCTCGACAACTTCGCGGGCGACGCTGCCGATGCTGGAGTACCCGACACCGGTGTAGCAAAGGCCCTGGGGCTCGGGGAATCCACCCTTCGGCCAACCCAGGGGACGACCGTTCTGCGTAAGGAAATACTCTTGCTCAAGACCGATCCAAAGACCCGGGTCCTCGGGAACCGTCGCACGGGAATTGGTCGGATGCGGAGTCACGCCATCGGGCATCATGACCTCGGACATCACAAGGAAGCCGTTCTCGCGGAAGGAGTCGGGATAGATCGCGACCGGCTTCAACATACAGTCGGAGGAATGGCCTTCCGCCTGCTGGGTGGAACTCCCGTCAAAGCCCCACATCGGGCAATCTTCGAGTTTGAAGGACTCCGGATCGCCGTCGACGATTTTGGTCTTGCCCCGGAGGTTCGGCACGGGCTTGTAGCCGTCGAGCCAGAGATATTCGAGTTTCAGTTTAGCCATAATTCGTGGGTGTTTGTTATTCGTGTTTGGTCAAGGTCAGTGATGCCCGCTCCGGATTCCGCCGGCGGTCTTCCAGCGCGCCTACACTGGCGAGCATTCGACCGATGGCAAGAATATTCTACGGGACCCGAGCACCGAGTCGCCCCCTTCAAGAATCGGTGGAGCCATTGACACTCAATGGACTCCAGCAACTGAAAGAAAGGCAGCCCCGTAACGCGGAACCCCATTAAAAGCAGGATGAATGCCAAAATCCGAGGAAAAAACCACTTTTTCGGGATCGCCTCTTTCCGCTGGGAGCGGTGCGGTGCCGGCTACCCGACCGTTCCCACGGCCGAGTATTCGTCGTAGTCATCATGTTCCTCATCCTTGGCATCCTCGCGGAGGCGCTCTTCCCAGTGGTCGATCTTCTCCTGGGTGAAGACGAGGCGTTTGAAGTCCTCGAGCATGAGGTAGACGGACGGGATGAGGACAAGAGTGATGACGGTGGCGAAGAGAATGCCGAAGCTGAGTGAAACGGACATCGGAATCAGGAAGCGCGCCTGCATATCGGTCTCGAGCAGCATGGGAGTCAGGCCCGCGAAGGTGGTGAGGGACGTAAGGATGATGGGACGGAAGCGAACGACGCCGGCTTCCCACGCCGCCTTCTTCACCGCGTGTCCGTGCTGGCGCTGGCGGTTCACGTAGTCGACGAGGACGAGACTGTCGTTCACGACGACACCGGCGAGGGCGACGATGCCGCACATGGACATGATGGAAAGCGGCATCGCCATGACGATATGCCCGACAACGGCGCCCACGATACCGAAGGGAATCACGCTCATGATGATGAGGGGCTGAATGTAGGAACGGAGAGGAATGGCAAGGAGGATGTAGATCCCCATGATGGCGAAAAGGAAGCCGATGCCCATCTCCCGCATGCTCTGGCGCTGGTCCTTCTGCTCGCCCTCGAAGGAGAAATTCACGCCCGGAAAGAGAAGGGGGAGTTTGTGGAGATGCTCCTCGGTCAACTTCGCGACGATTTCGTTGGCATTGGCGTCCTTGTCCGTCTTGTCGATGTCCCCGGTGATCTGGACGGATCGTCGGTTGTCGATGCGGCGGATGACATCGAAGCCGCGCCCGAAATCGGCCTTGACGACGGCATTGAAGGGAACCTCCTCCCCGGTCGCCGTGCGGAGCTTGGCCTGCTCGATGTTCTCGATCGAGATCCGTTCGTCGCGGGGATACCGCACCATGACCTTTACCTCGTCGCGCCCGCGCTGGAGGCGGAGGACTTCCTCGCCGTAAAACCCCTGCCGGAGTTGGCGGGCGACGTCGGAAAGTCGGAATCCGAGGGCGATGCCCGACGGAAGCAGCTTGTTGAGCTTGATCTCCCGTTTGCCAAGGCGGTTGCTGTCGGCGACATCGATGACGCCCTTGTACGTGGAGAGGGATTCCTTCACGTAAGCGGTGGCCTTGGCGAGCTGAACCGGGTCGGTTCCGGAGATTTCCATGTCGAAGGCATTGGCTCCTCCGGCTGCATCCGCCTGAAAGACGAGATCGACGGCACCGGGAATGGGTCCGGTTTCCTTGCGCCAGAGAGCGGCGAGTTCCTTGGCACTGGCCGGACGGTGGTCGGAATCGATGAGTTCGAGCGTGACTTCGCCGTAATGGGTGTCGGAAGGAGCGCCTCCCGGAGCGAAGCTGAGCTTGAAGGGCTGCGCGCCGGAGGTCGCGAGCATATGGCGGATGAAGGGTTTGCCTTCTTTGGCGTAACGATCGTTGAGACGCTCCGCGGCATCCTCGATCCGACGGACGGCGTCTTCCGTGACGTGGAAGGGAACCCCTTTGGGCAGGGTGAGTTTGGCGCTGATCAGGTCGGCCTCGACCTCGGGGAAGAATTGGGAACGCACGCTGCCGGAGGCGACGAGGGAAATGACGACGACGAGGACCGCGACGAAGCCGGAGAGGACAATGTAGCGGTGGTCGAGCGAGAATTTGAGGACAGGCCGGTAGAGGTTCTGCGCGACATGTTCAAGACCGTCAACGAAGCGCCGCTGGAAGCGCATCAGAGGACCGTGCTTCATCGTCGGGTCCGTCCGGCGAAGGAGGGCGAGGTGCGAGGGAAGGACGAGTTTCGACTGGAGGAGGGAGAAGGCGAGGGTGGGAATGACGATCCACGGGATGTTGCGCCAGATCTTCCCGCTCGTGCCGGTGACGGTGAGCATGGGAATGAAGGCGACCATCGTGGTGAGGACGCCGAAGATGACAACGACGCCGACCTCGTGGGTCCCCTTCCAGGACGCGGAGCGCGGATCTTCGCCCAGGCGGATGCGGCGGTAGACGTTTTCCCCGACAACGATGGCGTCGTCGACGACGATGCCGAGGACGAGGATAAACGCGAAAAGGGTGATCATGTTCACCGAGAGATCGACCTGAGGCATAAGCAGGATGGCGCCGGCGAAGGCGACGGGAATACCGAGGGCGACGAGTCCGGCGAGGCTGGGGCGGAGGAAAAGGGCGAGGACGCCGAAGACGAGGACGAGGCCGTAGATGCCGTTGTGCATGAGGAGATCCATGCGCCCTTTGAGGTAAAGCGATTGATCGAACCAGATCTCCAGCGTCACGCCCTTGGGCAGCATCTCCCGTTTTTTCGCGATGTAGTCCTTCACGGCGCCCGCGAGCTTGAGCGTATCCTCGTTGCCGACGCGGAAGACGTTCACGAGGACGGCGGGACGCCCGTCGTAGCGTGAATTGATATCGACTTCCTCGAAGCCGTCGATGATATCCGCGATGTCCTGAAGAAGGAGTTGGCTGCCATCGGGTTTGGTGAGGACGACGATGTCCCCGTACTCCCTCCCGCGGTAGCGCTTTCCCTCGGCGCGGATAAGGATCTCACCGGCCTCGGTGCGGACGGAGCCGCCTGGAAGGTCGAGGTTCGAGGCCCGCACGGCATCAGCGACCTTCTGGATCGTCAGGCCGTGGCTGCGGAGTTTGGCCTCGGAGACCTCGATGGCGATCTCATAGGGACGGACGTTGGCCAGAGAAACCTGGGTGATGGCGGGATCGCCGCCAAGGACGCGGCTGATCTTGTCCATGAATCCACTGGCGGGGGGGGCCTTGTAGGCGAGGAGTCCGTCGCGCACCTGCTCCGCGAACTCGCGGAGCGTTTTCTCGTCGGTGTCGGCGGAAATGGCAACGCTGAGCACCTGGCTCTTGATGAGGATTTCCTCGAGCACCGGCTTTTCGGCTTCCTCAGCCATGTTGTCGATGGCATCGACGCGGGATTTCACGTCGTTCATGACATCGCGGAGGTCGGAGCCGTCGGAGACCTCCACCACGACGACCCCGATGTTCTCGGCCGCCGTTGAACGCACGCGGTCGATGCCATCGAGGTCCTGGATGGCTTCCTCGATGGGGAGAATGACGCCGGTCTCGACTTCCTCGGGAGAGGCGTTCGGGTAGGGCACCTGCACGGTGAACGCGTTGACGGAGGTTTCCGGAAAGATCTCCTTGCGAAGCTTGAACCAAGTGGTGAAGCCGAGGAGCACCACCGCCAGCATGACGAAATTCGCGGCGACGTGGTTGCGCGAGAACCAATGGATCAGGCCTTTCATGTCTGCTCCCTCCCCTCGGCTTCCGGCTCCCCTTCCTCGTTCGTTCCCGCTTCGCTGGGATCAACGATTTCCACGGCCATGCCCTCGATGACGGCATTGATCGGCGAGGTTACGACACGCTCGCCGGGTTCGAGCCCGGCATTGATATAAGCCATGTCGATACTCGTGCGGAGGACGGTGACGGGGCGGCGGTGGAGGGCATTGTCCTTGTCGACGACAAGGACGACATCCCCCTCGTAAAGCGAGGCCCGGGGCACCGGAATGATGCTCTCCATAGTCACCCCGGCGATGGTGGCGCGAAGGAAAAGTCCCGACTGGAGGAGGACGTCGTCCTTGGCCCCCTCGGAGCTGATGCGGGCCACGAGATAGACGGAGCGGCTCTCCCGGTCGACGCTGCCTTCGGTGCGGACGATCTCCGCCTGCCACTCGCGCGTCTCGAGGCCGACGGTGGCGGTCAGGGTAACGGCCGGACGTTCCTCCGCTGTCTCCAACCCCGAAACGTCGATGAAGGCGAAGTCCTCGAGCGGGACGGCAAGGCGTACTTCGTAAACGTCCACTGACTCGAGATCGGCGATTCGTCCGGCCATCGTGAGAAAGGATCCGAAATCGGTATGCTTCGCGACGATGCGACAGTCATAGGGTGCCTTCACGGCGCAGCGTTTGACGTCGAGTCTGGCCTTCTCGACGGAGGCTTGGGCGGCTTTGAGGGTGGCCTGGGCGCTCTCGAGTTGGGGAAGTCGCTGGACGAGGGCGGTCGGCGTCTCATCGCCTCCGAGCTTTTCCCAATCGCGTTTCGCCTGGCGGGCCCGGCCTTCCTCCATGGCGAGATCCAGAGTCGCCTTCGCGGCGCTGGCCTCCGCCTGGGCGAGGGCGGCCTCGTAGTCGGCACTATCGATTCGGAGGATGACTTCCCCCTTGTCGAATTCCCCGCCGATCTCGAAACGCGGATCGACCTCAAGGATGCGGCCCGCGACTTCGGAGGCGACGGAGGTCTTCGTGAGGGCCTGCACCATGCCCTGCGAGGGAACCATGACCGGAACGTTCGCACGGGCGACCGGGATGACCTCGACGCTGGGCACCGGCTTGTCGGGCGCGATGGTCTTGGCCTCCGGCTTGAGGGCGAAGATGAGGCGGGAAATGCCTACGGCGGCCAGGAGGATGGCGATGCCGAGGAGAATGCGGCCATTGTGGTTCATACGTGGACGATTAGGATTCTTTCCGCTCCGTGCGGCGCGGTTCGGGCGCGGGCTTACGAGAAAACCCTCCGCCGAGGGCAAGGTGAAGATCGACCCGGTTGGCGAGGCGGAGCCGGCGGATCGTCAGCGACTGGGTCTGCACCTCGATCATATTGCGCTGGGCGATGAGAAGCGTGAGCACATCGCCGACGCCATCGACATATTCCTGGCGGGCGCGCTCGTAGGCTTCCACGAGCAGACCTTCGGACTTGCGCACGGCCGCTTCACGGACACGAAGGGACTGATCGGCCCCCAGGGTGTCTTCAACCTCCTGGAAGGCGACGAGGGCCGCGCTTTGGTAGCCGGCCAAGGCCTCGCGGAGAACGGCCCTCCGCCGGTTGATGTTTCCCGTGATTTCGCCTCCGGCGAGGAGCGTCTGCGCGACTTCTCCTCCGACGCTCCAGACCGAGAAATCCTTCTTCAGGAGGTTGGAGAGCGATTCCGAAGTCGTACCGCCCCTTCCCGTGAGGGAGATTTGGGGAAGGAGCGCGAGCTTCGCTTCGAGGATACGCTTGTCGGCGGCGGCGACGCGGCGCTCGGCCGCGATGAGGTCGTAGCGCCGGTAAAGGACCTCGGCCGGGATGCCGGCGGGCGGCGTCGGCGGCACCTCGGGAAGGAGGTTACCCGCGTTCAGTTTGCCCTCGGGATAGCTACCAAGGAGGAGTTCGAGCTGCCGGGCGGTGCGGCGTTTCGCTTCCTCGCGCTCCTCAAGGATACCCTCAGCGGATGCGACCTCGGAAAGGATGAGCCGGAGTTGCGAGGCCGGTTGCTCCGAGATCTCGAACTGGTCGCGCACGATCCGTTCGGAATCGCGGAGACTCGCGAGGGAACGTCGGGCAAGTTCGACCTGCTGTTCGGCCTCGACAAGGGCGAAAGCGACCTTTGCCGTCTGTGCCGCGAGCGAGGCCTGAAGCCCAGCCAGTTCGGCACCCTTGGCCTGCATTTCCGCGATCACGGCCGCTTGTCCGGCACGGATGCGACCCCAGAGATCGAGTTCCCAGTTCACATTGAGCGAAAGCCCGAAATTGTTGAAGTGCGACGACGAGACCCCGGAACCGTTGTTCGATTCCGGGCCTCCCCCGAAAGGAAAGCCAATGAACGACTGTTTCTGACGCCTTCCGTCGAACGCTCCGCTCACCAGGGGATACACCCGCGCTCCCGCGATCTGCGCGTCCGCCCCGGCCTGTTCAACGCGGGCGGCGGCGACTTCGAGGTCGAAATTGTTCGCCAGCACCTTGTCGACAAGCTCCGTGAGCCGGGAATTCCCGAAGGAGGAAATCCAGTCGTGGTCGGTGCCCCCCATTCGCTCGCCGTTCGTGGAAAACGCGTCCGGTAGGCCGAAGCGTGCCAGTTTCCCCGAAGGTTCGGGAGCCTGCGCCGCACAACCGACGAGCAGGAGGCAAAGCGCCGATCCCGTGAGCATCGACGCGGTTGAATGCGGCCGTCTCATGCGGCGGAGTCGTCGGGACGGGGCGCGCTCAGGCCGGCGGCCATGAAAGGGATGATCTGGTGCCGAAGGGTGGCGACATCGACCTTTTCCCCCGGGCCGGGCATGACGTCGCCTATCTGGTCGAGGAAGAGAAGCGACTGCACAAGGGCACCGGCCATGAAGAGGAGCCGGGTGCCAAGCACTTCCGGAGTGAGGTGCGGCAGACTCCTGCAGAGGGCTTCCTGATAGGCGGCGAAGACTTCCGGAAACTGCTTGGCCGCAAGGGCGCGCACCCGCTCGTCCCGATCACCCATGACCCGTCCGACAAGCCGGCAGAATCGTCCGGTCGAGCCATCGGCCGCCTCGGCCGCCGTGAAGACCGGCGAGACGAAGGTATCGACGATGGTTTCGACACGGAGCGGCTTGCCCTCGGCTGCCGCCTCCGCTTCGGCAAGCAGGCTCAGGCGCTCGCGATTGATCGGCGCGCAGTGTTCCGAGATCACCTCGGCGACAAGACCCTCCTTGGATCCGAAGTAATAATTCACCGAAGCGAGGTTTACACCCGCCTCGGTTGTGATATGACGGAGCGAGACCGCATCGAAACCGTGCTCCGCGAAAAGCTCCTCGGCGACAGTGAGGATTCTCGTCTTGGTGTCAACGGAGGCTTCGGTGGCAGCTTCGGTCATAGCGTTTAAAACGTTTGTTTCAAACGGATGTTTCGTGCCGACGGCCCAATTTGCAAATGATTTCACAAGATTCCTCCGAGACACCTACGATCTTCCGGCACGAGTCGGGTCCCACCCGATTTGCCCTCCATCTTCGCGACTGTGCCAAGGGAATGCGGGAAGCGGTCCCGGACGGATCGATGGACCTCGTCGTCACCTCTCCGCCCTACAACCTCGGAATCGCCTACGGGAAATACGACGACACCCTCGAACGCGAGGATTACCTGAAGTGGTCGGTGGAGTGGGCCTCCGAAGTGCGGCGCGTCCTGAAACCGGGCGGAGCGTTGTTCCTGAACGTCGGGGCGGCCCCGAAGAATCCCTACCTGCCGCACGAGCT
>JAHEDC010000255.1 GCA_024641425.1 Verrucomicrobiales bacterium
CAGTCGATGGTCGTGGACGATAACGGCCAGGGCCTGTATTCGACCGGACTGCGGCACGGGGATTCGATGCATGTCGGCGATTTCGATCCGGAGCGCCCGGGGCTGGAAGTCTTCACCGTGCATGAGAACGAGGGCCGTACGGTGCGTTTCGGAACGCCGGGGGCGGCCTTCCGGGATGCCCGCAACGGGAAGATCCTCTGGAGTCACAGCCCGACGGTCGATGTTGGGAAGGGTCTCATCGCCGACATCGATCCGCGCTTTCCCGGCTGCGAAGCCTGGGGCGGGCCGGGAGGTCTGCGCGACGTGAAGGGCAACCTCATCGGCCCGGCACCGCGGACGAGCGGCTTCGCGATCTGGTGGGACGGCGACTTGCTCCGCGAGCTGCTGCGCGGTTCGGTCGAGGTCACAAAATGGGACTGGAAAACGGGTCGCGAGGAATCGCTCTTCGACCCCACCGGCCAATCACAGGGCCGCGGTCGGCGCGGCATGCGCGTCTATTACCCGAACCTGGTTGCGGACATCCTCGGCGACTGGCGGGAGGAACTCATCCTGCCCGCCCCCGACGGCAAAGCGCTCCGGATTTACACCACCACGATCCCCACCGAGCACCGCCTGACGACCCTCATGCACGACCGGCAATACCGGCTCTACGTCGCGGCGCAGAACGTCGTCTACAACACCCCGCCCCATCCCTCGTTCTTTCTCGGGGAAGGGATGAAGGAGTAAGCGCGGATTCCCCCTTGTGCGGCGGGCAAGTCTTGGCGAGGATCGGCCCGTGACCGATTCGCTTACAGACTCCCTTCAAGGCCGCGTCGTCCTCGTCGTTGGCGGCACTTCGGGGCTCGGGCTTTCCGCCGCGCGGGCGCTTTCGCGCGCCGGCGCGCGGGTCGTTGTGACCGGACGCGGGCAGGAGAAGGTGGATGCCGCCTTGCTCGTGCTCGGGGACGAATCCGCCGGTCTCGCCGCCAACGCGGCGGATTCCGGGAGCGCCGAAGCGGCGGTCGCGCTGACGGTCGAGCGCTTTGGTAGGCTCGATGCCCTCTACCACGTCGCCGGTGGAAGCGGACGTTCGCGTGGCGACGGAGCGCTCCATGAAGTCACCGACGAGGGGATCGACTACACCCTTGACCTGAACCTGAAATCGGTCCTCCGCAGCAACCGCGCGGCGGTGCGCCAGTTTCTTGCGCAGGGCAACGGCGGCGCGATCCTAAACATGGGCTCGGTGCTCGGCTTCTCGCCGTCACCGGAGTTTTTCTCCTCCCACGTCTATGCCGCGACGAAGGCGGCGATCATCGGCCTTTCCAAATCCCTCGCCTCGCGCTACGCCCGGGACGACATCCGGGTCAACGTCCTCGCCCCCGCCCTTGTCGAAACCCCGATGTCCGGCCGCGCCGCCGGCGATGTCGCCATCCTCGACTTCATCCGCCGCAAGCAACCGCTTGACGGCGGCCGCATCGGGCGTCCCGATGATCTCGACGCCGCCGCGCTCTTCTTCCTCTCCGACGCCTCGCGTTTCGCTACCGGCCAGGTTCTTGCCGTCGACGGCGGCTGGAGCGTGAGCGAGGGAAGGGAACCTTCAATCTGATTCATTTCCGATGTCTGACCACAGCCCTTCTCCCGCCGAACGCTACCTCAAGGAATGCCTGCGCGTACAATCACGCGTTGCGGCGCAGATCGGCACCATCCGCAAGGTCGCCGACCTTTTTGCCGGGAGCATTCTCGCGGGCGGGATGGTGCATCTTTTCGGCTCCGGACACAGCCGGATCCTGGTCGAGGAAATGTGGCCGCGCTATGGCTCGTTCCCTGGCTTCAATCCGATCGTCGAACTTTCCCTGACCTTCCACAACCTCGTCGTCGGCGCGAACGGGCAGCGGCAGGCGATGTTCCTCGAGAACGTCTCCGGCCTCGCCCCGCGCATCCTCCGGAACTTCGCGCTCAAGCCGACCGATTCCGCCCTCGTCATCTCGTCCAGCGGCTGCAACATCGTCCCGATCGAGATCGCGGAGGAATTCCAGCGCCGCGGCGTCAAAGTCGTCGCCCTCGTCAGCCTCGACCACTCGGGGCCGAGCGAGAGCAAGCGCGCCGACGGGAAGAAGCTGACCGATTTCGCCGATTTCATCCTCGACACCGGCGCGCCGCTCGGCGACTCGATGGTCGCCATCGACGGCCTTGAAACCAAGGTCGCGCCTGGTTCCACCGTCGGCGGCTGTCTGCTCGTCAATGCGGTGAAGGCCGAAGTCGCTCAGCGCCTCACCGCCGCCGGCCAACCGCCGAAGGTTCTCACCGCCGGAGCCGTCGTCGGCACCGAGCGCGCGACCGAGCTTTTCGAGGCTGCCTACGACGAGCACGCCCGCCGCATCGCCCCCTACTACGCAGGGCTCTGACTACGCAAATGGAGTTCGCGGCACAAGCCTCACGAATGGCCGAAGCGGCAACAAGAGGCTATTTGTCTTCCAAGGAAATCCTTGCGTGGGCTGACGCGTGGATCTTGGAGCTATCGGATCCTCCGCATTGGCTGTTCGAGATCTCGTTGAGCAAAGAAGAACCGATCAAGACAGCCGATTTATTCCGGCCCCATACCGCCCAACTTGACTTCGAGCAGAGAGCCCGTGTCACGGCTGTCGCATTCGTTTGTGGTCGGCTGACACTTCAGAAGGCTTTCGAGGATTTGGAGCGACTCTGGGTTGAATCGATGCGCGATCCTGGATACTTTGAATTCATTCCCCGGCGCGGACCTCCTTCGAAGTTCCCGGATTCACTGGAAGATCTTTTCGTTGAGTATGATCAACGCATTGATGAAGGATTGCTACCGGAGGATTTTCTTGAGCGTTTCAGAGTCGCAGCTTGCGGACTCGTTTCGGAGGACAGCGCCTTCCCCTTCCAGTTTGCTTAAATCGCCGGTTTCGCGAACAACGACTTCGCCAGAAATCCCCCGGTGATCGCGCCGATGCACGGGGCAACGATATAGACTGTGAGCCAGCCCATTCCATTGGCCGCAAAGGGCGTTTTTCCCCAACCGGCAAGCGAGGAAAAGCCCCGCGGTGCGAGGTCGCGGGCGGGATTGAACCCGGCCATGGTGAGCGGGGCAAAGATACAGATGAGAACGGTCAGCGCGATGCCGATGGCGATGGGTGTGATCGGCCCGGGGCCGGCGCTGTTCTCCTTCGCGACAAAGCCGAAAATGGCGAAGGCGAGCAGGAGGGTGCCGAGGAATTCGCCGAAAAGCGCGGTGCCGTGGGAAACCAAATCGGACGCTTCGGCACCGAAGGGCTTGCCTCCGGGATTCGGGAAATACTCGCCGAAAATCATCGCGCTGGCCTCGCTGCCCTGCATGCCGCGCACGATTCCGTTCGCGGATTCAAAGGCGGCAATCGAGCCCCGGAACAAGAGGTAGACTGCCCCCGCTGCGAGGAAGGCCCCGAGGAATTGCGCGACGATGTAGCCGGGGACGCGCCGCTTCGGAAAATCCCCGACGACGGCGAAGGCGAGGGTGATGGCCGGATTCAGATGCGCGCCGCTGTGGTGCGCGCTCAGGAAGATGGCCACGCTGAGTCCGAGCCCCCACACGACGGCAACCTGGAAAAGGCCAACCGGCGCCCCGAGGGCGACCGACGTCGCGACCGCTCCGCAGCCGAAGAAGACAAGGAGGAAGGTTCCGGCGAGTTCGCTCAGAAACCAGGCGGGGACGCGATTCATGGATTCAGGAGCAACACCCGCTTCCGGAGCAGCAACCGCTTTCGACGTTCTCGGTCTCGGGCACGCCGCAGACGTCCTTGGCAAGGCAATCGGTGTGTTTCGTGCCGAGTTCGAGAACGATACTGCCGTTCCGCCCCGAGCCGGAAAGGACGGGATACTGGGAGATGAGCGCGGCCTCGTATTCGACCTCCACTTCGAGGGAGTCGTCGGGAACGGCGAGCCGCGCGGCGTCGAGGATGCGGGACAATTTCGTCGCGTCGATCCGGTGGTCGACATCGCTCGCAACCCAGGCCTGGAGCCGGCAGTGTTTCTCGTCGCGGAGTTTGCCCCCGCAGTCGATGAAACGCTTGTGCACTTGCCCGACTTCGGTGATGTGGAAGTGCACCGGCACCTCGCTGCCATCGGCGAGGTGGAGTTTGACCGCTTTCGCGGGGTGCGCGGCGAGGAGATGCTTGAGTTCCTTCAGTGTCATGAGTTCAGTGTGTTTGTTGGAATGTTAGGAAACGCGCCCCTCGCGGAGTCCGGCAGCGTAGGCTTCGAAGACGAGCCGGATCTCATCTCGCACCCGGCGGAACACGGCGAGGATCTCGTCGTCGTTGCCAATGGCATGCGCGGGATCCTCGAAGCCCCAGTGGTGGCGGTTCACCTGGCCGGGGAAGACCGGACAGGCCTGGTCGGCATTTCCGCAGACCGTGATGACCGTACGTACGTCCTGGTTCAGGAATTCGTCCATGTGCTTCGACGTGTGATGGGAAATATCGATCCCGATCTCATCCAGCACTGCGATCGCCTTCGGATGCACATAGCCTGCTGGCTTCGAGCCCGCGCTCCGGACATCGATGAGATCGCCGGCGGCGGCGCGCAGGATGCCTTCGGCCATGTGGCTCCGGCAGGAGTTTCCGGTACAGAGAATGAGGACGGTGGGTAAGGACATGGGTCAAGGGTGAACGGTCAACAGGGTTGGGAGCAGGCGGGTTTCGCGTCGCGCATCCGGCGGAGGTCGTCGCGGAAGATCGGAATCTCACGCTGCAGGTCCTGGAGGCACTTCAGGTTGCCTTCGAGGACAGGATCCGGTGTGGCGGGCAGGGAATAGAGGGTCCAGTTCGCGCGGCGTTCGGATTCGACAAGACCGTGGGTGCGCAGGTATTTGAGGTGCTTCGAGATCTTTACCTGCGGCTCGTTGAGGATTTCCTGGAAATGGCAGACGCACAACCCTTCCGCTCCGCGCGCCTGAAGCAGATTCAGGATGCGGAGACGCGGCAGTTCGCAGAGGCAGCGGTAGACGCGGCAGAGCTGTTCGGTGTCCATCAAGCGGAGATCATACCTTCGGAAGAATATTCCGTCAAGGGAATGAAGTCGCCGCGTTTTTCCGTCGAATTACAAACGGAACGCATCTTTGGAATGGGCTTCGGGCGAATCCTGTGGCATCCTTCCGGCAATCCCGCCCATTTCGCGGACTAGCCAAAGCAGAAACACCTTAAGAAAGAAAGGAACAATTATCATGTGGACCGCCCTTCTCGTCATCCTCGGTATCGCGGTGCTCGCCGTTTTCGTCGTTATCGGCATGTACAACGGCCTCGTCACCTCGCGAAACCGCTTCAAGAACGCCTTCGCGCAGATCGACGTTCAATTGAAGCGTCGCTACGATCTTATCCCGAACCTCGTCGAAACGGCGAAGGGCTACATGGCGCACGAGCGTGACACGCTCGAGGCCGTCATCACTGCCCGGAGCGCCGCCAGCAATGCCCGCGGCCCGGCGGCGGCGAACCCCGATGATCCCAAGGCGATGCAGTCGCTCGTCGCGGCCGAGGCCGGCCTCAGCGGCGCACTCGGCAAATTGTTCGCCCTTTCGGAAGGCTACCCCGACCTGAAGGCGAACCAGAACATGCTTGCCCTCCAGGAGGAACTGACCTCGACCGAAAACAAGATCGCCTTCGCCCGCCAGGCTTACAACGACTCGGTGCTGAACTACAACAACAAGCGCGAGTCCGTCCCCACCAACATCATTGCCGGCATGTTCAATTTCCTTCCCGCCACCATGTTCGAGGTCACGGAGGAGAAGGAGCGCGAGCCGGTGCAGGTGAGCTTCAACTAACCCGAACGGGCAGGTCCCGGTTCGGGTCGCGGCGTTGCCGCCGCGACCCGAACCGCCTACGACGCTCCGCCATGGACTTCTTCGAAAGGCAGGACGACGCGCGGAAGAAGACGAAGCTCCTCGTCATCTACTTCGTGCTCGCCGTCGTCGGGATCGTCGTCTCGATCTACGCCCTCGTCGTCTTCGGGCTTTCCTTCACCGGAAACCAACAGCGTTCGGGCGGCTACAACTACAACTCCGGGCGACCGCCGGCTTCCATCGCGGTCTGGCAGCCGGAAGTCTTCCTCGCTACCGCCGGCGGGGTGCTCGCCGTCGTCCTGCTCGGGAGCGGCTTCAAGTCTCTCTCGCTCAGCGCGGGCGGTTCGGCGGTCGCGAAGGAACTCGGCGGCCGGCGCATCGACCAGAACACGACCGATGCCGACGAGCGGAAGCTCATGAACGTCGTCGAGGAGATGGCCATCGCGGCGGGCGTGCCCGTTCCGGAGGTCTACCTCATGGAGAACGAGTCCGGCATCAATGCCTTCGCCGCCGGGAAAACCCCGAGCGATGCCGTCATCGGCGTCACCCGCGGTTGTGTGAAGCTCCTCAGTCGCGATGAACTCCAGGGCGTGATCGCGCACGAGTTCAGCCACATCCTCAACGGCGACATGCGCCTCAATCTCCGGCTGATCGGCCTCCTCTTCGGCATCCTCATGCTCTCGATCCTCGGGCGCATCGTCCTCCGCAGCAGCATGTACAGCGGGGGTTCACGCTCCAACAACGGGAAGGGCAATGGGGCCTTCCCGATCATGCTCTTCGGGCTCGGGGTCATGATCATCGGTTACATCGGTGTCTTCTTCGGGCACCTGATCAAAAGCGCTGTCTCGCGCCAGCGGGAATTCCTCGCTGATGCTTCGGCCGTCCAGTTCACCCGGAATCCCGATGGCATCGCGGGCGCGTTGAAGAAAATCGGCGGCCTCGCCTACGGGTCGCGCATCGAGGACGCGCACGCCGAGGAGGCCAGCCACATGTTCTTCGCCAATGGCCTCAAGGCCAGCTTCTCCGAAGCCTTCGCGACCCACCCGCCGCTCGCCCAGCGCATCAAGGCCATCGATCCGAGCTGGGACGGGAAGTTCGAGAAGGTCACCCTTCCGAGTATGTCGTCGTCGATGGGCTCCCGCGACAACCGCTCCGGACAAAGGGCACGCGGCGACACCTTCGGCTTTGACACCGCCGGAGCAGCCGGGCTTTCCGGCCTCATCGCCCGCGCCCTCGCCGCCGAGGATACCGCCGTGCCCGCCGCGAAACCTTCTGCCGCCCCCTCCCCGAAAACCGTCAGCCCCGGCGAAACCGTCGCCTCCATCGGCCGTCTCGACGACGCGCAGATCGCGATGGCCCGGAAGATCCACGGCGATTTCCCCGACGACTGGCTCCGTGCCGTCCGCAACGAATCGGGCGCTCAGGCCCTCGTCTTCGCCCTCCTCCTCGCCCAGGACGACGCCCTCCGCTCGAGCGAACTGGACTTTCTCGCCAAGGGCACCGATTCCCTTACCTACCAAACGACCGTGTATTTCCACGGCCAGCTCGGCGACCTTCATTCCTCGCGGAAGCTTGCTCTCGTCGATCTCGGCATCCCCGCCCTGCGCCGGCTTTCGTCCCAGGAATACGAGCGCTTCCTCGATCTGATGAATCGTCTCATTTCAAGCGACCGGAAGGTCAACCTCTTCGAGTTCACCCTCCAGAAGATCGTCCGGCGGCACCTCGACCTTTACTTCCACCGCATCCAGCCGCCCCGCGTCCGCTACCAGGCCTTGACCCCGCTGGCCGAGGATGCGGCCGTCCTTCTTTCCACCCTCGCCTTCCTCGGCGCGAAGGAGGAAGCCGACGCCCTCACCGCCTTTCGTGCCGGAGCCGCCACCCTCGAATCCGAGCTCGGCGGTCGCCTCGACGTGAAGCTCGGGAACGAATGCGGCCTCCCGCGCATCGACGAGGCACTCGACCGTTTCGACGCCGCCGCGCCCATGGTGAAAAAGAAACTCCTCCACGCTTGCGGGACCACGGTCATGGCGGACGGTAGGGTCGTCAGCGACGAGGCCGAATTGCTCCGCGCCATCGCCGACACCATTGGTTGCCCCATTCCTCCCTTTATCCAAGAAGCATGACCGAAGCCATCGCCGCAGATCCCGCTTCCGCCGCACGCGGGCAGGATCGCACTCCGCTCTGGCTTTGGCCGAACCTCCTCAGTCTCGACGCCCCGCTCGTCGCCATCGCCTGGCAGTGGCTCTTCGCCGTCAGCATGAAGGTCAAGCTGCCCACCGGCGTCTACCTCGTCCTCGGCCTCACCGTCTGGATCATCTACACCGTCGACCGTCTCTTCGACGCCGAGCGCCTCGTCGATGTGGGGAAAAGCACGGCCCGGCACCGCTTCCACCGCGCCTTCCACAAGCCGCTCCTCGCCCTCGTCCTCGCCGCCGTCCTCCTCGACGCCTGGCTCATCTACACCCAGATTGCCCGCGCCCTCCTCGTCCCCGGACTTTTCGCCGGAGCCCTTGTTGCCGTCTATTTCCTCGTCCGCTTCGCGCGGAAACCCGGCGAGGGTGCGCCGCCGCCGCGCGAGATCCTCTGCGGTTTCGCCTTCGCCGGCGGCACCGTCGTCTCCGTCTACTTCTACGGCGGGAACCTCGAGGACGTCACCCGCACCCTGCACCCGCTTTTCTTCGCCCTCCTCTGCATCTTCAACTGCCTCGCCATCGCCGCGTGGGAACGCGAGGCCGACGAGGCCAACACCGACCCCTCCACCGCCAGCGCGCGTCCGAACCTCATCGCCGAACTCCCCGTCGTCCTTTTCGTCCTCGCGGCTGCCGCCGGGGTGCTCCAGTTCATTCACTTTCCGACCTACGGCTGGGCCGTCTACACCGGAGTGTGCGTTTCCGCCCTCCTTCTCGCCCTCCTCATCCGGTTCCAGAGTCGCTTCTCATCCGCCGCCCTCCGCGTCCTCGCCGACGTCGCCCTCCTCACACCCCTCGTCATCGCACCCCTCGTCCGCGCATGGATGCGGACCCGATAGCGCGCTCCTACGCCCTTCTCGAGCGCCTCGTCTTCGGCGACGCCCTCCAGCGCGCCCGCATCACCTACCTTGCCACCGCCGTCGGTCCGGAGAAAAAGCAAGCCCTCCTCGTCGGCGACGGCGATGGGCGCTTCCTCGAAGCCCTCCTCCGCCACGCCCCCGGCCTCACCATCGACTACGTCGAGCCTAGCGGCCAAATGATCGCCCTCGCCAGGAAGCGCGTCCCCGGTGCCGCCGCCGCCCGCGTCCGCTTCCACCA
>JAHEDC010000256.1 GCA_024641425.1 Verrucomicrobiales bacterium
ACTCACGACCGTCGTCGCGACCGAGGTGGTGACGGCCGAAGCGACCTCGGTGACGGCCTCGTAGATCACGGTGGCGCGCGATTTCTCAGGCGGGGCCTCGTCGAGGTGTTTGAGGATGTTCTCGGTGAGGACGATGCCGACATCGACCACGGTGCCGATGGCGATGGCGATGCCCGAGAGGGCGACAATGTTGGCGTCGACCCCGAATTGCTTCATCGCGATGAAGGTGATGAGGACCGCCAGTGGAAGCATGGCCGAGATGAGGAGGCTGCTGCGCAGGTGCAGCACCATGACAATGACCACGATGATGGTCACCAGCACCTGCTGGAAAAGCGCTTCGTCAAGGGTGTTCAGCGTCTCCTTGATCAGCCCCGAGCGGTCGTAGAACGATTGGATCGTCACCTTCGAGGTATTCAACCACTCCGGCCAATCGGCGCGATCCGTCGTTTTCGTCCAGTTCAGCCACGCATCGTGATTGACAATCCCGTCGGTGAAGGCGTCCGCGATCCCGTGCTCGTCGGCGAAGGTCTCGACGGTGGCGCGATCGGTTTTCGCCCAATCGATGACGGCGCGGATCGGGAGCGCGTCGGTGAGTTCCGCGATCTTCGCCTTCACGTTCGTGATCGTCGCCATGGGATTCGCCTTGAAGCGCGAGACGACCACGCCGCCGACCGCGTCCGCGCCATCGAGGTCGAGCGCGCCGCGGCGCATGGCCGGGCCGAGCTGGACGGTGGCGACATCGCCGACGGTGATCGGCGTGTTGTCGCGGACGGTCACGACGGCGTTGCGGAGATCGTCGAGACTCTTGATGTAGCCGGTGCCGCGAAGGATGTATTCGACACCATTGACCACGAGGTTGCGCGCACCTATTTCCTGGTTCGTCTTGCGCACGGCATCGGCGACCATCATGAGATGCACGCCGGTGGCACGCAGGGCATCGGGATCGACCTCGACCTGGTATTGCCGGACGAAGCCGCCGACCGAGGCCACCTCGGCCACGCCCTTGGCGCTGAGAAGCTTGTACCGCACCTGCCAGTCCTGGATCCCGCGCAGTTCGTCGGTGTCCCAGCCGCCGATCGGCTTGCCGTCGGGGTCGCGGCCCTCCAGCACATACCAGAAGACTTGGCCGAGTCCTGTCGCATCGGGCCCGAGCGAAGGCGTGACTTTCTCCGGGAGGAGGTTGGCGGGCAGGCTATTCAGTTTCTCGAGCACCCGGCTGCGCGACCAGTAGAATTCGACGTCTTCCTCGAAGATGAGATAGACATACGAGTAGCCGAACATCGAGTAACTCCGCACCTCGCGCACGCCCGGGATGCCGAGCAGCGAAACGGTCAGCGGATAGGTGATCTGGTCCTCGACATCCTGGGGCGAACGCCCCGGATACTCGGTGAAGACGATCTGCTGGTTGTCGCCGAGATCGGGAATCGCGTCCACCGGAACGGGATCGCGCTCAAGGGGCCCCGTATTCCAATCGAAGGGCGCGACCCGAATGCCCCAGCCGACGAAGAACCCGAGCAAAAGGAGGACGACCAGCTTCTGGTGCAGGCAGAAATGGATAAGGCGGTTCAACCGGGGCGTTGGGTTGTGGTTTGGGGAATTCGAGGAAGGTGGGCTCCCTTGGGGAAGACACCGGGGAAGCCCCTGGCCCTCGCAAAAAGTTCAGGAGTAGGGCGCGAAGGAGAGGCCACCGTGCCTTCTCGAACCGTCAATGGATGATGACAAATCGCTCCCCATCGAAAACGGCAGCGGGCTTGCTCCAGACGGGCGTTGGCGGGCCAGACGCCGGTTCGCCGACGGGCTCCGCCTTTTCGTCAAAGAGCTGCCAGCCGAGGTGGCCGGCCTTTTGCCAGCCGGCACCTTCGATCCAGGCCACGAGGAGGTGGCCGTCGGGGGCGAGGGCGATGCTGGGGTACTTGCGGGCGGCTTGACCATGGGGAATGCGAGCCTCGAGCTTGGTTCCAGGGAGGACGAAGGCGAGGTCGCCGCCTTTTGCTTCCCAGGCCGCGGCGGTCTGGTCGTTGGTGAAGGCGAGGGACATGGCGGACATGGGACAGGCTTCGATCTCCCATTGGTCGAGGCGCTGGCCGGTGAACAGTTGGCCGGGTGCGCCGGATTTGAGAAGATAAATGTCGCGGTGGACGCGTTCGCCGGCGGCGCGGTACATCGCCCAGGTGTGACCGGCTCCGAAGGCGGCGGTCATGCCGCAGCAGCCGCAGACGCCGGTTGCTTCGTCCCAGGCAGCGATTTCGGGGGCAAAGGTCTCGCCATCGTCGGTGGAGCGGGTGACCCAGATCTTGCGACCGGGTTCGCGGGAGTCGGGCGGGCCCGCGTGCCAGAAGACCTCGACCTGTCCCTTGGCATCGGCGGCGATGGCACCCCCGCCGTCGAGTCCGTAGGCGGTGGTAATGAGATTGCGCTCGGGTTCAAACGTCTTGCCGCCATCGGTCGAGCGCGCGTAGAGAAGGGGCGTGCGGTGATGGTCGTTCTCCGGCGTCGCCTTGGCCGAACCCATCCAAGCGACGTGAGCATAACCGTCGCGCCCGAGGGCGAGGCTCGCGCCGCGGATGGTGCCGGTCGCGATGGCGCTTTCGTTGGTTGCGTTCACGCGCACGGCTGCGGTGAATTCCGACTCTCCGCGTGGAAGAACAGCGTAGAAGAGATCGCCGTGGGCGGGATCGCCTCGGAACGACACCACGTGAAGGCTACCCTCGGCATCCACTTGCGCCACCGGCTGGATGCCGCCGACGGGAGCGGGGACGAGGACGACCTCGGGGGCCGCGCCCGCTGACCGGGCGAGGAGGGCCAGCGCCAGCGCGAGAGCGACGACGGATTTCATGGGGCGGGGGTTGTTTCCTTGAGTTTGGCGAGAAACTTGTCGGGTTCCTTCTCGAACTTCGGAATGCAGTTCTTGCAGCAGAACTTCACGGTTGTCCCCTTGTAGTCGTAGACGACGGGATCGCCCATGCCGCCGAGTTCCTCGCCGGAAACGACGCAGGTCGTCAGCGGATAGGCGTCGGCGGGTTTCGCCTCGCCACCGCCGGTGGCGGTCTTGTCGGCCTTGGTGCAGGAAGTAAAGAGGAGCGGAAGGGTCGCGAGGAGAGAGGGGATGGATTGAAGCTTCATGGTTTTTTCGGGTATGGGGTTCTTAGGGGAGCTTGGCAAGGTACTTCGAAGGATTGGCCTCGAATTTCTTGACACAGGAATTGCAGCAGAATTTTACTTCCTGTCCCTCGTGGACTCGGGAGACCTCTCCGCCCATGGAATCGAGATCCTCGTCCGTGACGAGGCAGGTCTTGAGCGGATACGGCTTCACGGCGGGAGCGGTGGCCAGGGGCTTGCCCGGATCGACTTTTATGGTCGTGGTCTGACAGGAAACGAGGCCCAAGGCGAGGACAATGGCGGCGGGAACGCGATAGGATTTCATGATCGTAGGGAAGGTTTGATGGATGGCCGGAAGTTACAGCTTGGAGAGGTATTTCTGCGGGTCGGCCTTGAACTTGGCCACGCAGGGCTGGCAGCAGAATTTCACCTCCTGGCCCTCGTAGACGAGCGTGACGGGATCGCCCATTGACCCGAGTTTATTGTCGGTGGTAACGCACATGTCGCTGGTGTAAGGCTTGACGCCGCCGGACGTGGCACCGGTGTCGGTGGAGACGCAGGAGGCGAGGCCGGCGATGAGAAGAGCGGCGAGGGCGCCGAGGAGGAGGCATTTGGGATTGGTTTTCATGGGATGGATCTGGGTTATCGGTTAGAAGCGGAAGGAGAGGCCGGCCCCGAAGCCGTGGTCGGAATTCCAGGCGCTGGTCAGGGAGAACTGTTTGTTGAGCAGGTAGGAGGCGCCGCCTTCGAGTTCCCACTCGGTATTGGTGTCGTACTGGACGTGCCCGTAGAGGGAAAGGCGGGGAGTCAGTTGGAATTCGCGGCCGAGGCCAAAGCGGAAGTCACCCTCGGAATCGACGGCGACGTCGGTTTGAAGCATGTAGGGCAGGCGGTAGCTGACGCCGGTGAAGACGCGGTCTTCGGCTTCCATGTCATCGGTGAAGCGATAGCCGAGGAAGGTGGAGAGATTGGGGGAAAAGTAGTGCGACCAGCAGAGATCCAGTTCGTTCTCCTTGTGGTGTTCCTCGTATCCGTAGTCCCACATGACCGAAAGGTTCTCGCGCTCGCGCATGAGGGTCGCCATCCCCATCGTCATGTTGTTCAGGATGGAGCCTTCGGCCATGAACCAGATTTTCGGTTCCATGCCGGGATCGAGCGTTGGTTTGTAGTCCGGATTCTCGGCGGCCTCGTAGGAGAAGACGCGGGCCATTCCGGCATCCATGTGGTAGAGGAGGTGGCAGTGGAAGAACCAGTCGCCCTGTTCGTTGGCGGCGAATTCGATGGTGCGGCGGCCCATGGGCGGGACATCGACGGTGTGTTTGAGCGGGGAGCGCGCGCCGTTGCGGTTAAGGACGCGGAAGAAATGCCCGTGCAGGTGCAACGGGTGGTGCATCATGGTGTCGTTGATCAACTCGATGCGGAGGACTTCTCCCTTCTTCACCGGAATGGTCGAGTCCTCGGCGAGGGTCTTGCCGTTGAAGGACCAGAGATAGCGCTGCATGTCGCCGCTGAGGCGGAGGGTCATGTCGCGCCGCGGACCGCTCAGAACAGTGGACTTCGGTGATTTCAAAAAAGCGTAGGGAGCGCTCGGACGCGGTTTCGACCGCAGTTCGTCGAGGGCCGTGTCATCGTCCTCGAGGGCCCCGACGAGCATCTCGTCCATCGCGTAGAGATTGGGAGCCGGCAGGGAAGCGGCCGCGTGCTCGGGACCATCCGCATCGCCGAGGAAGAGCGAGGCGTGTCCGGAGTTGTCCTGCGCGGTGGCGCGAAACTCCCACTTGCCGGAGGCCGGAATGGTCACGAGGAGATCGTAGGTTTCGGCCATGCCGACGAGGAGGCGGTCGACCTTCACCGGAGTCACCGCCGGGCCGTCGGCGGCGACGATGGTGAGCGGGCCGGTGGCGGAGTGGAGATAGAAGTAACTGGCGGCGGCGGCATTGATAACGCGGAGACGGATACGCTCGCCGGGGCGGGCGGCGAGTTCCTCGCGGCGCTGGCCGTTGAGGAGAAAGGCGTCGTAGGCGATATCGGAGACATCCATCGGGGGCATGCGGGATTTCTCCCTCGCGAGATAGGCACCGAGTTGTCCGGACTTGAGGGCTCCGAGGATCGACTGCGCGTTGCCTTTCCGGATCGCATACCAATCCGATCCCCGCATGAGGGTGCGCATGACTTCCGTTGGATTCTCGTTGGTCCAGTCGGAGAGGACGACGACATGTTCCCGGTCGGCGCGGACGGGTTCGCCGTTCTTCGGTTCGACGACGATCGAGCCGTAAACACCCTGTTGTTCCTGAAGCCCGGTGTGGCTGTGATACCAATAGGTGCCCGACTGGCGGAGGGGAAACTCGTAGACCGCATCGTTCCCGGCCGGGATGGGAGGCGTGGTGAGGAAGGGAACACCGTCCATCGCGTTCGGCACAAGGAGGCCGTGCCAGTGGAGGGAGGTTTCCTCGCGGGCGAGGGCGTTGTGGACGCGGATGCGCGCGGTGTCGCCCTCGCGGAAGCGCAGGGTCGGCCCGGGAGTGCCGCCGTTGAGGGTGAGGAAGCGGACGCTTTTCCCGGCGGGGGCGGCGCGGGTCTCCGAAACGGTGAGTTCGTAGTCGACGAGGGCCGCCTGGGCGGAAGTCGTAAGCGCGGCAAGGAAGATGAGGAAGCGGTGAGGCATGGTCTTTGGGGGTTACACCCGAAATGGGATCATCCCTCGGACAAATGTTTGGCGAGGCGTTCGCGGAGGATCTGGCGGGCGCGGTAGATGCGGGTTTCGACCGCCTTGCGGGTGCAGCCGAGGATGGCCGCGATCTCGTCCTGCGGCTTCTGCTCGTAGACGCTGAGGACAAGCGGTGTGCGGAGATCCTCGGGAAGGGCGAGCACGGCGTCGCGCACGGCACTGGCGGTTTCGTTGGCCTCGGCCTCGCGGTCGGGAGAGGTGGTGGCGCGCGCTGCGGGATCGGGAAAGGATTCGTCGTCGAGCGGGGCTTCGGGATGGCGGCTTTTCCAGCGCGCGTGGTTTTTCGCGAGATTGGAGGCGATCTGGAAGAGGAGACCACTGAAGGAACCGTCGGAGCGGTAGTTTCCGCGGCCGCGGTAGAGACGGACGAAGGCTTCCTGGGCGAGATCGCAGGCGGTGGCGTGGTTTCCAGTGAGCCGCAGAAGAAAGGAGATCAGGCGCGCGGACCAACGGGCCATGATCTCGCCGAGCGCGTGATCGTCTCCGGCGGCGAGTCGCCGCATGGCCGCATCGTCCGGATCGGACGCGAACGGGATCGGGGCAGGAGCGTCCATTAAGGGGCAATCAGTGGCGAACGCTGTCGTGGACATCGGGATGGCCGGGTGAAAGGACCGAGGGGAGCGCCATTTCAAGGAAGCGTTGGCCGGCCTCGGACGGCATCGCGGCGGCGGTCTCGTAGAGGTGGGCGAGGAGCGCTTTCCGGCATTCGCCCCGGACGTGCTCGTCCTCGGCGATGGCGGCGGCGAGCGCCTCGGTCATAACCGGCGTGGCGGCGGCCAGTTCCCGCACCTTGCGCCCGGAATCGGCGACGGCCATGCAGAGTTCGTCGCAGCGGGGGATGTAGGCGAGATGGAGGGCCTCGACCTTCGCGAAATTGGCTTCGCTGAGCGAGAATTCCTTGCGCATCCAGCGGATTTCCGCCTTCGCGTCGAGGGGGTGCGATGGGTGCTGAAGGGCGCGACCACCGAAATACGCTATGAGTCCGGCCACGAGGGTGGCGAGAATGACAAGGGCGAGAGACGGAAGTTTCATCGAGCCTTGGCGATGGGGTCGATACGGTGGAAGTAGGCGGCGCGGTCGCTGTCGGGCGAGCCGCTGTCAAGGAGGCCAAGACCGAAGCCGACCACAATGACAGCGGCGGCGGCGATGGCGGCGACGCGCGCCCGGAATGGTCGCGCGACCAAGGTTCCCCCCGCGTCGGCGGTTGCGGCAATGCGATGCCAGACCTGCTCGCGGAAGTCGGAGGGGACGTTGGGCGGGGGATTCCAGGAGGAGAGGAGATCGTCGAAGGGATCGTTCGTTTTCATGAGGGCGGGAGTGTCTTCAGCAAAGAATACCCCGGCGACCGCGCGATCCCTTGGGATTTTCCGCTCGAAACCGAGGAATGTTTGGGAAGCGAACGGTCGGAGTTCGGTGGCAGGACGCCCGTTGCTCTCGCGCGCTTTGACAGGGAAATCCCCTCGAGTCAATGGAGGGCCGCGAAAACGACCATCCGGAAATGGGGAAACTCTCCCGCCTTGCGGATTCCGCAGGCCGGGGCGGCGCGGGTTCGCGAGCGCGAGGGGGATGCCGTGACTCTGACGGTCGGTGCGGAGACGCTCCCGGTGAACTGAACCCGGTGGCGAGACTTTTGAGTCTGGACGATCTGCAGGCCCAAATCACCCCGGCGAACCTGCATCCCGCGACGGATGGGGGGCAAGATGTCGGACAGGAGGTTGTGGTACCCTGAGAGGGAAGCCCGTTCCGGTCCCCAAGCTGGACGCTTTGGGATGGCTCGTCTTCGATCGGCGTCCAGCGATCATCCTGAGCCACACCCGTGACAACGATAAACGGGACTGGCGCGAACGGTAATGGTCTCCCCTTCGCATGGCTCCCGCCAGATTCGTCTGGGATGTCATGGCCCGGACGATGACGTTGTTCGATCTTCCGTGAAGAGAGGTTTCCACTGAGGGCTTTGAGAGGACGCTCGCTTTTTGTGGTGCTCGTCGGTCTTTCCAGCGGGGCTGGCCGGGGGAATGCCGCCGCGTTCTTCGTCCGATTGTGGACCGAAGAACGCGAGCCAGCGGATGTTGGCGGCACTGGAAAAAGCGGGGCTGCTTTTGGTGCTGGAATCGGGGGACTGAGACTTCGGCTCCGAGCGTGGACAATCGCGGTGCAGGCTTGCCTTCACCGCGGTGGAAACGGTAGTCTCCCCGAAACTTACCGAATCCCACACGATCATGCTATTCCGCCAGACACTCCCGTATTCGCTCCTTCTCATTGGCACGCTGCTTCCCTGCAGTGGTTTGGATGCCGAGGACTGGCCCCAGTGGCGGGGGCCCGGTGGAAATGGGGCCGCACCAATGAAGGCGCTTCCGCTGGCGACCGACTTTACCGAAGCCGATATCCGGTGGAAGACCCCGTTGCCGGGCACGGGTTCCTCAACGCCCGCCGTGTGGGGTGAGCGCATTTTCATTACCTGCCCGGCCGAGGGGAGGGACACGCTGCTGTGTTATGGGATGGACGGCAAGGAACAGTGGCGCGCGGTCTTCGGTGAGCAGACAGCGGGAAAGCACGAGAAAGGGACGGGGAGCAATCCCTCGCCATTGACCGATGGCGAGCGGGTCTATGCCTATTACAAGAGCGGGACGCTCGCGGCGGTCGATTTCAGCGGGAAGGAACTCTGGCGGGTCAACCTGCAGGAAAAGCACGGGAAGGACACGCTCTGGTGGGATCTCGGGACTTCGCCCGTCCTCGCCGGAGGTAATCTTGTCGTCGCGGTGCTTCAGGAGGGGGATTCGTTCCTGCTCGCGCTCGATCCGAAGACGGGCAAGGAAGTATGGAAGACGAAGCGGATGTTTGAGACGACTCCGGAATCCGATCAAACGTATTCGACCCCCTTGGTCATCGATTACGGCGACGGCAAGATCGAAGTCGTGAGTTGGGGAGCGGATCACCTGACCGGTCATGACGCGAAGACGGGCAAGGAGAACTGGCGTTGCGGCGGCTTCAATCCGAACCAGGAGAAGATGTGGCGCACGATCGCATCGCCGAGTTACGCCGATGGCGTGATCGTGCAGCCTTATGGCCGGGGCAAATATGTGGCGGGCGTGCGCGCGGGAGGCAGTGGTGACGTGACGAAATCCCACCGCCTCTGGGAACACGACGACCGGGGCGCGGACGTGCCGACTCCGGTGGCGGCAAACGGGCGCGTGATCCTGCTCAACGACCGCGGCAAGCTGATGGCGCACGATCTGGTTTCGGGCGAGCAGATGTGGGAGGCGTC
>JAHEDC010000695.1 GCA_024641425.1 Verrucomicrobiales bacterium
CTGTAGGTTGGCGATTTTCATGTCGGGGGCGGAAGGAGGGCGCGCCGGACCTCGTCGCGGGCGGAAATGAGGAGATCCGCGCGGACGGAATCGGTATCGAAGCGCGGGGTATCCTCGTCGAAGAGATCGGCGGGGAGCCAGTCGCAGAAGGGTTTCAGCATTTCGGAGATCCCGGCGTTTTCGGCAGCGTCGAGGCCCGCAAGCAAGCCGGAAAGCGGGCCCGTATCGATGTTCGACGCCGCGGCGTGCGGTAGCGTGGTCTTGAAATTCGTCTTCTCGATCCAAAGTCCCTCGCCTCCCAGATCGATGGCGAGGCCGAGGATCTCCTCCCGCCATTTCGAGGGATCCCCGGTGAGGGCTTCATGCGCCTCGCTGGCGCCCGTAATATCGACGCGAGCCGCAAGGAGTCTTCCCCCGGCCGCCTCGATCGCCGAGGCGAGTGCGGCGCGGACCGCGACGAGGATGGCATCGGGAGTGGAATGAGGGGTGGCATCGACGGCGAGGCGTTCCCAGCGGACGACATCGAGTTCGTGGAAGGCGGGTTCGGCGGCACGGAGATTGCCATCGACCTCGACGAGGTAACAGCCGCGCGGGCCGGGCTCGCGGATGTGGCGGCCTTGTGGATTCCCGGGAAAGACGACGTAAGCGGGGGATTGCGCAAGAATTTCCCGCGTATGGACGTGGCCGAGCGCCCAGTAGTCATAGCCACGGGCGAGCATGTCCTCGACCGAACAGGGCGCGTAGGTCGCGTGGCCGTGGCGTCCGTCGGCGCTTGTGTGGAGCAGGCCGATGTTGAAGAGTCCGGACCGGGGCGAGGGAAAGTCGGGAACCACGTTCTCGGTGAGTTGCGGCGTCGTGAAGCCGCGTCCGTGGACGGCGAGTCCGAGATTTTCATCGATGGAGGTCTCGATTTTCCGGTCGGAAAGCCGGTGAACGTTTCCGGGCAGGCCAAGGGAGCGGGAGATGCGGCTGGCCGCGTCGTGGTTCCCGGATACGAGCCAGACTCGAATACCCGCCTCGCGCAGTTTCGCCATCTGCGCGACAAGGAAAAGCCCGGTGTTGAAATCCCTCCAATCACCATCGAAGAGATCGCCCGCGATGACAACCGCATCGACTTTCTCCGCCACGGCGAGGGCGACCAGATTCTCCAGCGCCCGCCGTGTGGCTCCGCGCAAGGCCTCCACGGGAGCCCCTGCGTAGCGGTCAAGACCGAGCAGGGGACTGTCGAGGTGAAGGTCGGCGGCGTGAAGGAATCTCATGGGGCGGCGGTATGCGGGCCTCGTCCCGCGAGCCCCACCGCCCATCTATGCGCGAATCCACGAAGGGGGTCAAGCGCGACGGGGATGCTTCGGCCGCCAATCTCCGCGCCGAAGGCGACTTTCAACGGCAAGGAGGAATAAGCTATTGCCAAGCGCTGAGATCCGTCGACCAATAGGGGCAATCATGCTCACGTCGCTCAGCCTACGGGATTTTCGCTGCTTCGACCAACTCCGCTGTGAATTCGGCGAGGCGGTAACCCTTTTTGTCGGACACAACGCACAGGGGAAGACAAGCATCCTGGAAGCCGTCTGCATGCTTATGCGCCTCCAGTCGCCGCGGGCGGCGGGCCCCGCCGAGATGATCCGCTTCGAAGGGCGGGAATTCGGCATCGCCGGTCATTGGCGGGGGAAGAAGCTACGCGTCGCCACCGACGGCAAACGCTGGAAGCTCGCCGTCGACGGTGGCGTCTGCGGAGGTCGGGCCGACTACCTTGCCGAAAGCGGACTCGTGGTCTGGATGGGCAACGAGGATCTCCAACTCGTG
This sequence comes from Verrucomicrobiales bacterium, assembly GCA_024641425.1. Classification (GTDB taxonomy): domain Bacteria; phylum Verrucomicrobiota; class Verrucomicrobiia; order Verrucomicrobiales; family DEV007; genus JAHEDC01. Next base: position 1,804 of record JAHEDC010000695.1, read on the forward strand.
CGCGGGGGCGGGGATAGCCGCCGCCGCTATCTCGATTTCATCGCAGGCCAGCTTCATCCGCCCTATCGGCCCGCGCTCCGTGCCTATGAGAAGGCGCTTCGGACGAGGAATTTCCTCTTGAAACGAGACGCCTCGCCGCAGTGGCGACAGATCGACGCCTTTACGAAAGTCCTCGTCGAGCATGGCGGCATTCTTGCACGGGCTCGGGCGGATCTTGTCGAATCCCTGCAACCTTGGGCGGCCGAGGCCCAGATTCGGGTGAGCGGGCGAGAGGAAAGCCTCCAACTCCGCTATGCGCCCGGATGGCCCGAAGGCTCCGAGCTTGCCGCCGCTTTTGAGACGAACCGCAATGAAGACCAGCGTCGCCGGCAGACGGGTGTCGGGCCCCATCGGGACGACATCGCACTCGAGGTCAACGGACTTCCAGCCGCCCTTTACGCCTCTGAAGGACAACAGCGCACGCTTGCCCTGGCGCTGAAACTCGCCCAGGCTCGGTTGCTCGAACATCTTGGGGGGTGCCCGCCCCTCCTTCTTCTTGACGACATCTTCGGAGAACTCGACACCGCGCGGCGGAATGCCCTCCTCGCCTATTTGCCAACCGGCTCGCAGAAACTGGTCACCACGACCCACCTCGATTGGGCCGCTTCCGATTTCCTCGCCACCGCCCGCGTTCATGCC
>JAHEDC010000696.1 GCA_024641425.1 Verrucomicrobiales bacterium
GTTCCGCGTTTCCCGCGAGCAACGCGTCGCCGACGCCCTCGCAGGCCTCGATCACGACCTCGTCCTCGCCGGTGACGGGATTCACCGTGAAGGCGACGCCGGCCAGCGCGGGCCGGATCATCCGCTGCACGATCACCGCCATGCGCATCGATGCGTGCTCCACGCCCTGCCGGCGGCAGTATTCGATGACCCCGGGCGCGTTCAGCGATTCGTGGCAGCGCCCGAAGGCATCTTCGACTTCGTCGAGCGAATTCAGATCGAGGAAGCTCTCGAACTGCCCGGCGAACGAGATCTCGCGTCCGTCCTCGGCGCTTCCGGACGAGCGCACGGCGAGCGGGAAACCGAGGACGCGCACCGCCTCGTCGAGATCCCAGGGCGAGCAGAGGAATTCGGGCACGGGGAAGCCTTCGAGCTGAAGTTCGAGGAGGGTGGCGGCCTTTCCGCCGATCGCGGGGCCGGTCGGCGCGTGGGTTGCGTGTTCCGTCTTCATGAGGCCTGGAGGTTCTTTCGGGGGGCGGTCGCGCCCAGCACGCATTCGGTTTTGTAATCCGCGAGGGTGAAGCCGTGCTTGCGGGCCATCTTGGCCACGTCGAGGACCTTCGTCGGGGTCAGCGCTCCGGTGTAGGTGCGGTCGCGCACGCCTTCGAGGCCGAGCAGGATCGCCTCCGCCATGCAGCCGTAGGTTTGGCCGGTCGGCAGGGGGAAGCCGGTGATCCCGAGGTTCTCGTCGCCGGGCAAACGGACGATCCCGCCGCGCAGGAGGAGGATGCCGGGCCGGCTTTCCGCAAGATCCGCCCGGACGCCGGAAGGGACGGAGAGGTCGCAGACGATGGCGTCCGGTTTGAAATGTTCCGGGCCGAAGGGCGCGTCGACCGCGTTCAGGGCGAGCACGACGACATCGCCCTGGCGGACCGCTCCCGGATCATCGGTGACGGTCGCGTTCGGAAGGCCCTTGCCGAAGTGCTCCAAACGTCGATGGGCCCCCGGCCTCCCGCTGCCGACGAGAACAACGCGGGCGAAACTCCGGGCGAGGATCTCCGCGCAGGTGCGGCCGATGTTCCCTCCGGCCCCCGCGATGACGAGGGTCGAGCGCCCCGGCGAAAGTCCGCGCGTCCTTCGGGCCCGCCACAACGCCTCCATGGCGAGGGCGATGGCATAGCTGTTTCCGGTCGTGAGGCCGCAGTCGGTCGCGGCGGCGGCGGTGCCGTTGGCGGTGATAATCGAGGTGTATTGCCCGAGCGCGACCATCGAGGCACCCATCGACTGCGCCATCTCCACGCCGCGGTCCACCAGCGCGCGGGCGAGTCGGGTTTGTCCGGAATCGAGGCCACGTTTGACCCAGCCCGAGGTGAAGGGCAGGAGGACGACGTGCAGCCGGACTTTCGCGCCCGTGCGCGAGTGAACGTCCACGCTGTTCATGAGCACGGGATTGGCCCGCGAGATCCAGTTGTCGAGGAGTTCCTCCCGCGCGCCGTCGGAAACGTTTTCGAATCCAGGGTCGAGGCGGCCTAGGCCTTCGGAATCGATGAGATGGCAGACCCAGCCGACATTCGTGACGCTGGATTCCGGATTGGTAAGCACCCGCGGGGACGGCTGCAAGGCGCAGAAGCGGACGTCTCCCCGCAGGAAGCGCGGCGAGGCCTCCGGCGGTCGCCCGGTCAGGAAGGCGGTCAGGCCGGCCGCGTCGCTGTTCCCGAGGAGAGCGCAGACCTCCTCCATCGCGGCGAGGAGCAGGGCGATTTCCCCGTCGCCGAGCAGGGCCGAGGGTTCGATCCGCAGCGTGAAGCGGTCGCCGAGGGTCGGGGCGATCCGGATCTGGTGGACATTGAAAAGGTAGCCCGCGACGAGGTAGGCGAGGTCTTCCAGCGTTGAGGTATAGCGGAGGAGGAAACTTGGGGAAAAGGTCTGCGGATGGAAAGCGACCCCGAGCATGAGGCCGACGCCGCGCACTTCGGCGAGGACGCCGGGGTAGCGCGCCGCCAGCGACTCGAGCCCGCGGCGGAGTTGGTCGCCGCGTTCGCGGCAGGCGCGCAGGAGGGATTCGTCGATCAGCTCCAGCGTTTTCAGGGCGAGGGCGCAGGAGAAGTCGTCGTCGGCGTAGGTACTCGTGTGGAGGAAATCGAAGTCCTCCTGAAAGCGGGCCTCGCGGATGAGGAGGGCGGAGATCTTCGCGATCCCGCCCCCGAGGGCCTTCGAAAGGATGACGTAATCGGGCTCCACGCCCAGCGCGTGCGAGGCGAGGAAATGCCCGGTGCGTCCAAGCCCGGTCTGGCATTCGTCCGCGATCATCGGAATTCCGTGCGCGCGGCAGAGTTCCTCCGCCCGGCGGACAAAGGCGGCGTCGAGCGGGCGCGCGCCGCCTTCTCCCAGCACCGGCTCGAAAACGAAGCCCGCGAAGCCTTCCGCTACTGTGGAAAACGCGGCTTCCAGCGCCTCGGGATCGTTCGCCGCCACGCGGACGACGTCGAGGCCGGG
>JAHEDC010000697.1 GCA_024641425.1 Verrucomicrobiales bacterium
ATGCCGCAGTGCTCAAAGACTCGCCCGTAGCCATCGACTTCGTAGGCTTCATGGGAGAAGAATCCTCACAGTGGGGATCGATCGAGTTCGGCGAGAAATACGGCAGAGACTATCAGTTCGCCATCGTCGGCGAACCGACATCACTCAATGTCGTCCACACCACCAAAGGCTCGCTGTGGGCCACCATCCGCGCCCGAGGAAAGGCCGCGCATTCCTCTCAGCCAGAGCGCGGTCAAAACGCCATCATGAAGCTCGCCCGAGCCCTCGATGGACTGGAAAAGGACCTCATTCCGAAGCTCGCAACTTTCACCCACCCGGTCCTCGGTCACTCGACCATGAACATCGGTGTCTTCCACGGCGGCACACGACCTAACATCGTCGCCGATTTCGCCGAGGCCGAAATCGACATCCGCATCACGCCGTCTCTAACAGCCGCCGGCGGAGCTTTCAGACTCCTCCAGGAATCCCTCGCTGGTAAGGACATCGAAGTCAGCGCTCCTAAGGAGAAGCCCCCATTGGAAACCCCGCCGGACAACCCATGGATTCAGCGGATCCAATCGCTCCGCCCCGAGTCCAAGACTGTCGGTGCCCCTTGGTTTTCCGACGCCTCCCATCTATCCGAGTCCGGCATCCCGTCCATCTGCATGGGCCCCGGCTCGATCGACCAAGCCCACACCAAAGACGAGTTCATCGCCATCGCGGACCTCGAAGAAGGTGCCGCATTCTTCGCCTCGCTCGTCTCCGCAGTCTGCCTCGATCCATCCGTATGACCACTGTCCTCGACATCCTCGACAAGGGAACCGCCTACTTGGAAAAACGCGGGGTCGAGGAAGCTCGGCGGAACATGCAGATGCTCGTCGCCCACCAGCTCGATTGCACCCGCATGGAGCTCTACGTGCGCTTCGATCATCCGCTCGATGACGTCCATCTCGAACCCCTCCGCGCCGCCCTCAAAAAGCGCGGTGAAGGCGTTCCGATCCAACACCTGTTAGGTACCGTCTTTTTCCGTAACCACGAGTTCAAGACCGACGCCCGTGGCCTGATCCCGCGCCCTGAGACCGAAGAACTCGCCGAATGGCTGGCGAAAAACGTGACCCTTTCCGATGCTGCCCGGATTCTCGACATGGGTTGTGGCTCCGGCGTCCTCGGTCTTTCACTCGCCGCCGATTTCCCGAAGGCCGAAGTGACTCTCGCCGACCTCTCACCCGACGCCCTCGCGCTTGCCCGGGAGAATGCCGAGTTCACTGGAATCACGGTCACCTTTCTCCAGAGCGACCTCTTTTCCGCCATCCCCACGGGTCAGCGCTTCGATCTGATCGTCGCCAATCTTCCCTACGTCCCCGATGCCGAAGAACTCGCCGCAGAAGTCCGCCACGACCCAGCTCTGGCGCTTTTCGGCGGCCCGGATGGCATGGATCTCATCCGCAAATTCGTCCCGGAAGCCGCTCGGCACCTCACCCCGGGCGGCTGGCTCGCCATGGAAATCGGCCACGATCAATCGGAAGAGACCGAAAAGCTGCTCCGCAACGCTTCCCTCACCGACGTCTTGACACTCAAGGACCTCTCAGGCATCCCCCGGTTCCCCATCGCACGGAGCGCAGGTCATTAACCGGCATCATTCGATTCTCTCAATTTCATGGATAAACTTCTCGTTCACGGCGGCACTCCGATTCACGGAACCATCACCATCTCCGGCTCCAAGAACGCCTCCCTCCCCATTCTCGCCGCCACCCTCTTGACTGCGGACGACTGCGTGATCCGCCGCGTCCCCGACGTTTCGGACACCAACTACATGGTCCAGATCCTCACCGGCCTCGGTGCCGATGTGGAACGCTTTTCCGGCACCGTCCGGGTCAACGCCGCTGAAATTTCGGACACTGCTCCTTACGATATCGTTCGTCGGATGCGTGCCTCCGTCTGCATGATGGGTCCGCTTCTTGCGCGGAAGAACCGCTGCGTGGTCGCCCTCCCCGGCGGTTGTGTCATCGGTGACCGGCCCATCGATCTCCATATCCGCGGCCTCGAAGCGCTCGGCGCCACCTCCGAGTTCGAGGGCGGCAACGTGATCCTCTCCGCCCCGAATGGCCTGAAAGGTGCCACCATCGACCTTTGCGGAGACAACGGCCCGACCGTCCTCGGCACCGACAACGTCATGATGGCCGCGACGCTCGCCGAAGGAACCACCACCATCACCTCCGCCGCCTGCGAACCCGAAGTCGTCGACCTCGCCGATTTCCTCAATGCCATGGGTGCGAAGGTCAGCGGTGCCGGCACTCCCGTCATTACCATCGAAGGCGTCGAAAAACTTCACGGCTGCGTCCACAACGTCATTCCCGACCGTATCGAAGCCGGCACTTTCATGGCCGCCGCCGCGCTCGCGGGAGAAGGCGTCACCCTGCGCCGCGTCAATGAAGGCCACCTCGCTGCCATCACCCGGGCGCTGCGCAAAGCCGGCCACCAGGTTCATTTCAACGA
>JAHEDC010000698.1 GCA_024641425.1 Verrucomicrobiales bacterium
TGCCATCCTCCAGCTCGTTCGCCGCGCCAAGAATGGCCCGATCACGTTGGAGACGGTCCTCGATGCCGTGCGCCGCCAATGGAACAACGCGGCTTGATGCCGAAAACATGCGAACCCGAACCCAATACCGCCATGGAGCCCATTATCCGAATCCGAAATCTCACCCGCCGGTTCCGCAACACGCTTGCGGTCGATCACCTGAACCTTGAAATCGCGCAGGGGAGCGTCTTCGCCTTTCTGGGGCCGAACGGGGCGGGGAAGACGACGACAATCCAAATGCTCATGGGCATCCAGCATGCGAGTTCCGGGGACTCGACGGTTTTCGGCTGCCCGAGTCACAAACTTGGCAGGTTGGAATTTCAGCGCATCGGGTATGTTTCCGAGAATCAGAGAATGCCGGAATGGATGACGGTGGAGGGGCTCATGAGCTACTGCCGACCACTCTATCCGAGTTGGGATCAGGCCTTTTGCGAGACCCTGCTGCGGAATTTCCATCTGCCGCGCGACCGTAAACTGAAGCATCTCTCGCGGGGGATGAAGATGAAGGCGGCGCTCGTCAGTTCGCTGGCCTACCGACCGGAATTACTGGTGCTCGATGAACCGTTTAGTGGACTCGATCCGCTGGTTCGCGCCGAATTCATCGAGGGGATGCTGGAGCTGACCGAGCAGGAGAAGTGGACGATTTTCCTGTCGTCGCATGACATCGACGAGGTCGAGCGCCTCGCGGATACGGTCGGCATCGTCAACGATGGTCGACTGGTCCTTGCGGAGGGGGTCGAGGAGCTCCAGGCGCGTTTCCGGGCGGTCGAGGTGGTGACGGATCGCGAGGTGAGGGTGCCCGACGCCGCTCCTGAAAGCTGGTTGCGGGCGAAAGCCGGTTTGCACAGTCTGCGCTTCGTGCATTCCCGCTACGACGGCGATGCCATCGAGAAGGAAATCCGCGAGCGCGTCCCCGGCGTGACCTCCTTCGAGGCCACTGGAATGAGTCTGAAGGAAATCTACCTCACCCTCGCCCGAGGTTTCGCCAACGGGCCCGCGCAGAGCGCCGCCGTCGCCTGACCGGATATTTGAAACGGAAACTTACCACTCAAAATGCTCCACCATTTCAAACATGAACTCCGGCACCACGCCCCGTTGCTACTCGGCTGGTGCGTTCTCCTCGGGCTGCACCTTTTCCTCTCCGGGAGCCGCTTCGTCGAGCAGTTTGCCCATCGCGGGGGGAATAGCCCGGGCTTGCTCGTCTTGCTCGTTACGGCGGTGGTGTTTCTTCCCTTGTTCCTCGTCCCGTTCATCGTGCAGGGCGACGCGCCGCTCGACGAGCAGGCCTTCTGGACGACGCGACCCCTGCGAGGCAAAACGCTCTTCGGCGCGAAGCTTGTGCTGGCGGGCCTCTTTTTCGTTGTTCTCCCTCTGGGGGTGGAAATGGCGATCATCGCTCTGCGCGGCGGGGGGAGCCGGATGTGGCTGGTGGTGCCTGAGTTTCTCTGCATCCGTGGCGGGCTCCTTTGCCTTGCTTTCGCTGCGGGTGCCCTTGGGCCACAGATGCTTCATTCCGTCTTTGCCTTGGTGAAGATGGCCTTTCTCGCCGGAGTGTGCGTGCTCGGTTTCGTGGTCCTGGGTGGGGCGGATCTGATTCGCACGCCCGGCTACGTGATGCCTTCGCGGGTGGTCCTCTTCGGATTATTTGCCATTACGGGCGGATTGCTTTCGGCGGCGGTACTATTCCGCACCCGGAATCTTAGAACCGGAGCGATGATCGCGGGGGGATCCGTCGTGTTGGGCACGTTCGCCATGATCGTGTGGCCCTGGGATCTGCTGGGCTATGGAAGGGATTCCGAAAAGGCCGGTATTTCGGTCAGCATGGATTCGCCACGCAAGGTTTCGGTTTCGATCGCTGTCCAATCGCGGACGGGCAACGAACTGGGTAGTCTGGTCATACCGTGTGCGACGGAAGGCGTGGCGGACGGCGGCGTCCACCCGATCCTTTTCGCGAAGACCCGTGTTGTGACCCTGGCAGGGGAAGGGAAGGTGCTCCGCGCGAGGGCGACCGACACCCTTGATCCGATGAAGTTGGAATCCCGCGAAGGGATCCTCGGGCTTTTTCCCGGTTACACCTTCGGTTCGGACCGGAAGCGTTCGGTTCCCATCTCTTCGGAACGGGTTGCCTTTCCGAGGCGCTTCGACGGAAGTGCTCTCCAAAGCCTGCTGGAGAGCAAGGACTGCGAGGTTTCCCTTCAGGGGGCGTCGGGCCGCTTCACCTTCGAGATCGCGGGCGAGATCCCGCTGAGCAAGGGCGCGAAGTGGACGGATCGCGGCGAGAGTTTCGCGATTACCAAAGTCCGCTCTCAGGGAAACGGGATCGAACTTGATTTCGATTCGAGGGAACTCCGGCAGACTTTCGACCGGGGGCGCTGCGCGGTAGCGAAATGGAACAGTCTGCCCTGGGCTCTCATCGCGGTTCATCCATCAAG
>JAHEDC010000257.1 GCA_024641425.1 Verrucomicrobiales bacterium
GGAGATCCGCACCACCCAGGGACTCGTCCTCGTCTGGATGGTGCAGCATGCGGGCTTTCCCGGCGAGGGTGGCAACGCCCAGGGCGTTTTCAGGGACTGGGCAACGGGGCGGTTCGGAAAATGACCGGGTCCTCAGGCTCGGGGGATCGATCCCGCACGAGCGGGGAGCTCCCTTGCCGCCGAAGGGGATTCCGGGCAATGCACCTCACCGGCAGGCTGGGATGGGCAGAATACCGGAACCGGGAATATCGTGGGTGTCCTTTCCCCTGGAGCTCTCGCTTTCGAGTTCCCGCCAGTGCCCCTTCTCGTTCCGCCGGAAGCGGCATTCGCTTTCGAGGGCGATCAGGTGGATCCATCCATGCTCGAAGAGCTGGCGGACGCCGGGACTCGCGGCGAGGACGGCATCGATCGAATCCCTCGCGGCCTCGATGACCACGGTCAGCCGCCGCGGTTCGTGCATGAAACGGGTTCCATCGTGAATCGATTGAAGGGGCAGGCCGTTCCTCAGATCGCCGCCGTTTCCTTCGGTCACGCCGATGCCGCCGATCACATGATGGAGCGCCTTGTCTCCGCTGCCATAATACTGCGGATCCACGCGGGAAGCGTAGTATTGGAGATTGATCCAACTCGCCACCACCACCGGCGCGTTGAGAATCAGCGAAAGCACATTCTTATCCGGATCAGACGCGGGGTCGTAGTCGTGAAGGAAGACGCGGCCGTCGAGGGGAAGGCCGACGGTGCGCGATCGGGGCGCGGCGATGAAGGCCGCGTTGTTGGCGAGGCCCCATTCCGGCCGCACCTGGGAGATATCGTTGGAGAGGGCTCGGAAGGCACCTTCCAGAGTTTCCTCCGGCACGTTCGCGAGACCGCAGGACGCGGCCCGTTCCCGCCTCGCTGCCGCGCCAGCGGTGGCGAGCGCGGACTGGAGTTCTCCCATCTCCCTGCCGTGGCTGGCGGGGACTCCGCCAAGATCGAAGAGCGTCACCTCGTCAGTGACCGTCTGGTGCAAGCCGGCGAGGAACACCGTATCGTCCGGAATCCGGATCCCGCGGTCCGCAAGCGATGCTCGAACCTCCGGATCGTTCAGGGTGGCCGCCGCGAGGCGGGCGTTCACATCGCCCGCATGGCCGCCGCAGGCGCCGCATTCGAGCGAGGAGGCGAAGGGATTGTTCGCGCTGCGGCTGCCGTGGCCGCAGATGAGGACGACTCTCGCGAAATCTCTGATGAGTCCCATATTGCGGAGCGCTCCTTCGGCAAGATCGGTGCGCGTGCCCAGTGGCACATCGATGAGCCGTGGTGCGGGAGAACCCGCGTCGGCATGCCTCTTTCCGCGGAGCCCGCCGAGCGCGGCGGAAAAGGCGAGCCCGGCGGACTCAACAAACGAGAAGCAGGAAATGGCGGAGTTTTGAAACGCCTTCCACGCGCCGGAGCGCGCGCGCCTTACAGAAGCCGCCCGTGCTTGTTCGGCGTCCATGGATTCCTCACTGTGCACCGGAGGAACGAGCAGGACCGGACAGCGGGTGGCCGGGGCCGTGTCTCCACAGGTGCGGTGTCCCACCGGGAAGCCGAAGAAGCCGGCGAAACCAATCGTCCGTAGCCCGGGCATCGCCGCTTCAAGATGCCGACGGAAGACCTCGGATCTCACGTCGATGCAGAAGACTGCCTGCGCCGTTGGGCGCGCCGCGGTTGACGAATCGGACCGTTTCAGCGATCCCATCAGACGCTTCACATATCCCGCTTCAAACGCGGACTGCCAGCGAATCAACGCCTCGAAGAGAGCTGGATTGTTCGAAGGCTCCGGCTGGTGCCGCCAATCAGCGCGGAAGCTTCCATTGGTCGCGAAGGCCTGGAAGAGAGCGGCATCGTACGCGAGGCGGATCGCAAGCAACTCCAGCAGCATCGGGTTTTCCCTGCCGCGCAGAGCATCTTCGCGCACCCGGTATTGCACATGGCCCGCCCAGCCGGAGATCGTGGCCAACTGGCGGTGGAAGAAATCCGCGGCCGGGATCTTCCGGGGATCGAGAATCCCCATGCAATAGCCGATGCATTCCATCGCATCGTCTGGAAGCGATCGGACAAAGCTCCGGAAGCCGCGCAGGCCGAAGGCTTCGGGATTCCGGTCCCGCCGCGCGGACTCGCGCCAGGCGGCGAATAGGCCGAGCGACTTCCAGGGCGAGTTCCACGTCGTCTGGTTCTCGTCGAAGAACACGCCGCACCATTTGGAAATTTCCTCCACCACGAAAACGCTCCAATGCGCGTGCGGGCGGCTCAGGTCGAGCAGATCGGCTACGGTGGCGATGGGGAAAACATTTTCTGGTTCCTCGGCGTCGTGGAGGATCTCCATCAATCTCGCCGACGGCCACGCGGAATCCGAGACCCCGGCGAGATCCGCATCGGTAATCTCGCCGGACTCGTAGGCGGCCAGATAGGTCTGGGGCGACTGAAGCGGCGCGCGGCCGGTGGCTTTTTGGAGGGAGGCGCAGGCCTCCGCGAGGGGCATGCCGGTGAGACCGCAGAACGGATTCACCGCGACAAAATGGCGGAGCGGCCAGAGCGGCGGGATGCGTGTGAGCGCTTGATCGATGGCGGTTTCCATTGGTGGAACGGTGGCAGGTGGTGATTCGAGTGCGTTCATTGGGTGTAGCTGTGCGATAATGTTAGAGAGTGTTGTGCCGGGGCCAGAGATGGCCGAGCAGGCGGTTGGCGACGGTGCCGAGATAGAAGCCGTTCAGGGCATGCACATAAAGGCTGCGCCCGATGGAATGGGAGCCGGCGCGCCACAGCAGCGCCTGGAAGAGGAACAAGGCTACAAAGACGCAGCTCACGAAAGCGATTAAAAGGGGCGGTGGTGTCACTTCGGGCAGGTGGGCGAACAAGGTGCTCGCCCCGGCGTGCAGGAAGAGTCCCGCCAGCGCGACGGCCAGCGCGGCGGCCCCCGAGCGAAGCGCCGTCGCCGCGCCGCCACCCGCCGAGATTCCGCGCCCGATCCCATAGGCAAGCGCAAGCCCGAGCACCGCGATGAAGACCGAGGGTGGGTGGGGAACTCCGGGAAAGAGCAGGGAGAGCGCCGTGGCACCGCCGGTGGCGAGCAAGCCGCCCGCCAGCACCCCCATGGTCAGCGCCGGAGTGCCCAATCGCACCGCCGCCCGCGGCACCGCGCCCACCGTTGATCCGGCTGTCAGGAACGCGTAGGCTTTGTAGAGCGAATGGGCGACGAGGTGCAGAAGCGCGAGGCCGTAGGCACCGAGGCCGCACTGGAGCATCATGAATCCCATCTGAGCGATCGTCGAGTAGGCGAGCGCGCGCTTTACTCCCGGCTGGGCGAGCATCACGATCGCCCCGAAGGCCGCGGTGAGCGTTCCGAGGACGGCCAATAGATTGAGCGCCCCCGGCGCGTGGGTGAACAGAGGCGAGAGGCGCACGATGAGGAAGCCTCCCGCATTGATAATGCCCGCATGCATGAAGGCAGAGACCGGAGTGGGCGTTTCCATCGTGTCAGGAAGCCAGCTGTGGAAGGGAAACTGCGCGGATTTGAGAGCGGCGCACGCGGCGAACAGATACCCGGCCGCGGGCAGGCCACCGGTGTTTCCGGTCGCGACGGAGGCGAAGAGGGCGTCAAGATCCAGCGTGCCGTGCGCCCGGTAAAGCAGGATGATCGCGGACACCAGGCAGAGGTCGCCGAGTCGGCTGAAGACGAATTTCTTCCGTGCCGAGAACACCGCCCCGGCCCGCCCCGGATGATGCAGCAGCAACCGGTGCAGGCACAGGCTCGTGGCCACCCAGGCTCCCAAAAGCAGCAGTAGGTTGCCGGACATCACCAAGGTGAGCACCGAGGCGAGGGTCAGATTCATCCAGCTGAAGAAACGGGCCTGGGCGGGATCCCCGGCGAGGTAGTTTCTCGAGAACCGCAGCACCACCCAGCCAAGAAAGGAAACCAGCACCACCATCACGGTGGAAACGCCGTCGAGCGCCACTGGAAGCGCTTCGGCCGCTGCGACGTCCGGACTCGCGGCGCGGCAGACGGCAAGGAGCGCGGAAATCACGGCGCTCACCGCCGCAGCGGTGATGGATAGTCTTGCGGCGGCCCCTGCGGACCGACCACGACAGAAGAATCCGGCGAGCAGCGGGAGGAGGGGAATCAAGGGCGGAAGGAAAGTAGACAGATATTGCATGGGCTGAAGATGCCCGCCTTCCGTGTTTTAGTGAATTATAAGCTTTCAAATTTACCGTTAGGTTTTATTTAACCCTCATGCCGTTCCTAAACTACCACCACCTCCGGTATTTCCGGTTCATCGCAAAGGAGCTGAACCTCACGCGCGCCGCGGAGAAACTCCACCTCTCGGTGCCCGCATTGAGCATCCAGCTCAAGCAGCTCGAGGAAAGCCTCGGCCATCCGCTGTTCGAACGCGTGCGCGGCGGCCTCGACCTCACGGAGGCCGGCCGGATCGCGCTCGGCTATGCGGAGGAGATCGCCCGCAACGGCGAGGAGTTACTGGACGTCATGCAACACCGGCCGCAGGGCGGGCGCATGATCCTGCGCGTCGGTGCGGTGGCCACCTTGTCGCGGAATTTCCAGCTCGAATTCCTAAGGCCCGCGCTGCACCGGGAAGACGTGGAAATCGTTATCCGCTCCGGCACCCAGCGGGATCTGCTCGTTTCCATGCACGCGCATGAGGTCGACCTCGTATTGTCCAATCAGCCGGCGCGGCGGGACGCGGGACGACCCTGGCACAGCCACCTGCTGGCCGAGCAACCGGTCAGTCTGGTTGGCGTTCCCGAGTGGAAAAAGAAGCGGCTGCGATTCCCGGGCGGATTCCGTGACGTGCCGGTGATCCTGCCAAGTATGGAGAGCAATACGCGGGCCGCCTTCGACCGGATCACCACCGCGGCCGGAGCGCACCCGCGGCTCATGGCGGAGGTGGATGACATGGCAATGCTCCGATTGCTCGCGCGTGAGGGTGAGGGCCTCGCTCTGGTGCCGCCGGTCGTCGTGAAGGATGAGATCGAGAGCGGCGCGCTGGTCGAGACCCACCGGATTCCGCAGATCAGCGAAACCTTCTATGCCATCACCCCGAGCCGCCGCTTTCCCAATCCCTTGGTCGGGGAATTGGTCGGCCACATGGCCGGGCTCAAACGGATCCGGCGCAAAACCACCCGCAAGCCCTGATTTCGGAGAAATTCCGTTCTCGCCTCTTCCTATCTCGCGACGACCTGATAGGCATAGTCGAGGCCGCGCCGATAGAGCCAGGAAAGATCAAGGGGGCAGTCCAACTCGCTGGATCCGTCGAGGACCTTCTTCAAGGTCTTACGCAGGCCAGCATCGACCCGATCGTCTTCGGACAATCCTTCGAGACAAGCCTTGTAGATATCTGCGCACTGGGCGTGGTCGCCATGATTGAAGACGGGCACTCCACGACGTATCGCAGCCTCGATGCGCTTGGCGGGATCCACTGAAGCCGCCTTGTTGGGGCCACCGGCCTCCGACTGCGGCGCCGGCGGAAGCAAGACGGCATCGATGACGTGGATGACCCCGTTTTCGCACTCGATGTCCGTGTCGCGGATGGTCGCACCGTTGGCCTTGAAGAGTCCGTCCCTGATCGCGAAGTCAACCTTGTTCCCGTTGAGGGTTTGGGCGGACTTCGCATTGAGAGCATCGCCTGCGGAAATCTTCCCGGCGAACGCGTGATAGCCGAGGATCGCCTTGAGCTGGTCAAGATTCTCCTTCTGCAAGAGGGATTCGACGGTTCCCTTCGGAAGCCGAGCGAAGGCTTCGTCCGTTGGCGCGAGAACCGTCAGGGGCCCTTCGGCTGAGAGCGCAGTGGTCAGGCCCGCCGCCTCGACAGCAGCCAGAAGCGTGCTGAAATTCCCGTTGCGTTTCGCGACCGAAAGAATGTCTTTCGGAAGCTCTTTCTCGGCTGGGCTCGGGGGCAAGAGAACGGACTCGATGACGTGGAGGACGCCATTGGAACATTCGATATCGGCATTGAGGATCGCCGCTTCGTTGACGCGCACCCTCCCTTCGTTAAAGGCAATGGCAAGCGACTCCCCCTGCACTGTCGGAGCCTGGCCTTTTTCGAGAGCCTGAGTCAGCTTGACCGCTCCCGGCACGACGTGGTATTTCAGAATTGTCTGGAGTTGATCACGGTTCTCGGGTTTCAAAAGATTCTCTACCGTGCCTTCGGGCAAGTTGGCGAAAGCTTCATCCGTTGGCGCGAAGACTGTCAACGGGCCGTCGCCTTGCAGCACACCCACGAGCTCCGCTGCCGTCAAGGCAGCCGCGAGGGTCTTGAACCTTCCGTCCGCGAGCGCCTGATCGACGAGGTTTCCGGCCTGGGGCCCGTAGGCCCGGATCCAATCGACCTCGAGTTCGAAGGCACCTGCCTGCTTGTCGGCGAGCAGCAGGCCAAGGCGGCGGATCTTCGCAGGATCGAAAACCTCATCTTTCAATGTGGTGCCGCGCCAGCTGCCCACGAAGGCGCTGAAAGGGACACGCACTTCCGTCCACTCGCCCTTTCGGGTGGGAAACTCCGCCATGAACGAGACTTCCATCCCGCGGTAGCGCGCCTCGGTTCCAAGCCGCATCTGGTACGTCCGGCCGTCGCCCTTTACCCGCGCCACCAATCCTTCGCACCCAGCGAGATCGAGTTTGAGGTCATCGGTTCGGAGAGACGAGAATCCTCCATTGTTGTCGAGCGACAGATTCCCGCTGAAGCGCAGGATACCTTTCCCGTCGAGCGAAACCTTCCCCTTGGAGAGGCCGCCCATCACACCGTCATCGACGACTTTCCATCCGAGTTTTTGGTTCTCGTCGGCCTCGAATTCCGCCACCGGCCTATCGGCGGCGCCGACAGTTGCTGGGAGCAGTACCGAGACAGCAAGACAGGCTCTCACAATTTTGAACGATTGGATTTGTTTAGTGAATTTCATAGCGTCGAAGGATACGCTTTCGAAATGTGATCGGACGCGGGAAGGGATGAAAGAATCGTCGCCCCATTTTTCGAGCCCATCTCGGGGCACCGGCTTCTCGGAGAGGGTTCTCGACGGGCGGATCCCATGGGCGTTCCTCCCTCCAAGGCGATGGACGCGCCGTGAGCCCAGTGTGGAGGGGCAGCGGCGGAGGAAAGGCACCTTGCGGGCGCACACCCGATGCCGAATTCGCGGGTGGCACCACAATTGACGGCAACGTCTGCTTAAGACAGACTGCAGATCGATGAAGGGCAGCGTCCCTCCGCTCTTCCACCGTGAACGGGGGGCGGTGAAGGCATTTTTTACCCGACCCACGGCACTCCCATGAAAACGTTCAAGATTTCGTTCCTCCTCTTTCTGGTCGCCGCCGCTCTGGCTCAGACCGCCGCCGCAGCCCGGGAACCCAGCAAGATCGTTTGTCTGGCCTCGTTGGTCGGGGATGACGCTTCCGTCGAAGAGCTGAGGATCGCGCTGGCGCTCGAAGAGATCTTCTATTGCCGCGCCGCGCAGATCCCCGGGATCGCGACCCTGCTCACGATTTCCCGCTCTTACAACCCTCCGGGCGGATTGCCGTTTTCCTTTTCCCATGCCCCGGAAGGCGGAGAGGGCGAGGACGAGGAACTCTGGAAGGTTCCCCATTTCCGGGAGAGGGAAGCGGCCGCCGCCTTCGCCAAGAAGTATGACATCGATCTGCTCTTCTTCGGGAAAATGTCCCTCGACGAGGGAAAATTCACGATGGTCATCGACTCGACGCATGAGGCGGGCAAACCGCTCACCGTGACCGCTGGCAAGGATGATCTCTGCGCCGCCTGGCTGAAACTGATCGGGAATCTCTCCGAGCACACGGGAAAGAAACTGAACGAAGCGCAGGAGATTTCGATCCTCAATCCGTCCCAGAAGCCCAGATACCTCGATCTCGTGGCCCTCGGGGCGATGATCCAGGATGGGGATGTCGATGGAGACTTTGAAAGCACCAACCTCGATTCCATTCTGGGAGCCGGCCTGGGAGAAGATCCGGACCTCGATCTGTTGGAGGAACAATCCCTCGATTTCTGGGGGAAATGCAAGCTCCCGGAATTCTTCCACAAATTCTCCTACTATGGGATCATGGAGGACAACGAAACGCGAGGGTACGACTTCCTGACCGCGATCGCCTTGGACCCGGGCTTCTCCAAATCCTTCTACTACTTGCAGTTCAACGATCCTTCGATCCTGCCTTATCACATCCTGAAGGAAAACGGCTATGGCACCGATGCGTTGCTGAAGCATCTGTGGACGGCCGAACTTACCCCGGAGTTCGGCGAGAGAATGGAGAAGATCGTGGAGAAGCGGGATCCTGAGGATGAGTACGAGGCCGTCATGTGGTATTTCGGCCAGGCCTTGCTCAAGGATGAGGATGACTACCAGAGCAGGGCGGAACTGATGATCTACCTGGCGTTGAAGAACGACGAGGCTTCCTACAGGCGCCACGCCACCATCCTAAGGGACATGTACCCGAAGCGGGCAGTGCAGATCTTCGAACTTCTGATCAAACCGAGTCTGGGCCAGAACAAGAATCTGAGGAAGGATCGAGAGAACTGGGAGAACGCCTATTTTGATCGGATCCCTGAGAAAGTTGATCCCCATTCCCCCGAGGAATTAGCGAACGCCGCGAAGATCCAGGCCGAAACAGCGGCGGCCATCGAGGCCTTCGAGACCAACAAGGCGGAGCCGCAGGCAGGTGAAGTGCGCGAACTTCCCATCGCGGACGGGGTGATGATGGCGTTTTGCTGGGTGCCGGCCGGCACGTTTCGCATGGGGAGTCTAGAGAACGAAGTCGGGCGCGAGGCCGAAGAAGGCCCAGCGAAGGAGGTCGTAATTGCGTCAGGGTTCTGGTTGGGCAAGTACGAGGTCACCCAGGAAGAATGGGAGGCCGTCATGGGGAGCAATCCAAGTGACTACTTCGGCAGCAAGAGACTGCCCGTGGAAGAGGTGAGCTGGAACGCGATTTGCGGTGACGATACCCGAACCGGAGGATTTCTCGGGAAGATAGCGGCTCGGGCACCACAGGGCTGGCGCTATGACCTCCCGAGTGAGGCG
>JAHEDC010000258.1 GCA_024641425.1 Verrucomicrobiales bacterium
CCTGCGCGAGCCCCGTAATACCCGGCTTCACGAGCGACCGCGTCTTGTAGTTCTGCAAGAGCTTCGCGAAATACTCGTCGTGCTCGAGGAAGTGCGGACGCGGCCCAATAACGCTCATCTCCCCCTTCAGGACATTGAGGAACTGCGGCAGTTCGTCGATGCTGAACTTCCTTAAAAAGCGACCACCGGAGAAAACCCGCTCATCGGCAGTCGTCACCTGTTTCCCCTCCTCGTCGGGGCAGTCATGTAACGTGCGGAACTTGAAGATCTCGAACGCGGCTCCCTTGATCCCGATCCGTTTCTGCTTGAAGAAGAGCGCTCCAGGCGACTGGATGCGATGGATAACAGCGGCGATCAGGCAGGCCACAGGAAGCACCGTCACGCAGGCGACCAAGGCGATGGCGATATCAAAGGCTCGCTTCAGGATCTGGTTTACCGGATCCTCCAGAGGCTCCTCGTAGAGAAACGTCATATTCATTCCGTCGAGATTCCGACTCGCAAGTTTCCGCCCCGCCCACTCGCTCATGTCGTTCACCAGCACAAACCGGATGCCATGCATCTCGCAGAGCCGGATCATATCCCGCACTTGATTCATGTCGTCCACCGGTTCCACTAGAACGAGTTGATCGATCCGGTGCTCGGACAACTTCTTCCCGACCTCATTCTCACCCCCGATCCACATTCCGGCAAGCGAACCCCTGAAGGCGGACGGGCCTTCGTCCGAGAGGGCCCCGATAATCTGGAGCCCGTACATCCGCTTCTCGTGGGCCCACTCCTGAAAGGCCAACACGCTCCGCGAAGGTCCAACCAGAAGAGTGCGCGCGTTGTTCTTGGATCCGAAAATCGCCTGCGACAGCAATCGTGCCAGAAAGTACTCGCTGAAGTTCAAGGCCAGAAACGCGGTGGCCAGAAAGCTCATCAGGAAAACCCTCGAAATCGCGTGGTCCTTCGTCAGCACGAGATAGAGGGACATCCCGGCCGCAATGAACACAACCTGCCGGAAGGCCGCGCTCGGTTTCCGACGCATCCGCCGACGGAAAGCTTGCCGGCGCTCGCTGTTTCGGGACAGCAATTCCATGAACATCGCGACGAAAATCACCACGCTGTAATTCGCATACTGCCCTATCAGGTGCGGCTCCCGATAGATGACAGCCTCCATCATCCACATCAACGTCCAGTAAAGCCCGGCCACAATCACGCATTGCACGAGGAACTGGATTCTAAGCAAACCTAATATTCGATGAGCAATCACTATCAATAATATTAAAAATACCGCAAGTTGAACAAATGATTGATACCATATTCAATACGGAAATTCAATTCAGAATCCCAATATTCATTAGAATAGAAACGCAAAAACGCAATTATTCGCATTATTGATGCGAATGAGGGCTCCCTTGGGTTTGGAAAGCCGAAATCCTCCCTGCGACCGCGCGGAGGGATGGGACGCACTTTCGAGGTTTTCCCCCTGATGTTTTTCTTTCCCGCAGGATTCGCCCGCCGGTCCCACCCTCCACCCTCTTACCGCTTCTGCCCCATCCGGGGGGCTTCCTTCTGAGCCTTGGCCGGAACCACCGGCGCCTCAGCCCATCCCCGAACGACGCCCGAAAGCCCCTTCACCACCCGAGTAAAGGCGGCAAAATCGATCTTCTCCGGCGTATCATTCGCCAGATGGTAGTAAGGATAGCGGAACATCGCGGTGTCCGTCGCCATGATCGCCGGATACCCCACTTCCCAGAATGACCAGTGGTCGGAGAAGCCAACACCGGGGATGATTCCTGGGAGGGCTGCCGTCTCCAGGGGAAAATCCGAACGCGCCCTGAAAGCGGCCGCGCCCTGCGCAACGAGATCGCCCGACTTTGCGTTCCCAACGAGAGCAAGGAAATTTCCCGTGCTCGGATAGCGTCCTCGCAAGCTCGGAGGAAACCGCTGGCTCTCCGGCGCGTCCGTGTAGTAGCCCAGGGTTTCCAAGCTGAGCATGGCCACGATGGTGTCGCCCCGCTCCCGGCAGGCTCGCGCGTAGACGAGACTGCCCATCGATTCCGTCTGGAAATACGGCGGCTCCTCGTTCGTGAAGGCGACGAATCGCACTGTCCGGGGATGCTTCGTGCCGACGAAAGCATTCGCGATGGCAAGCAGTGCGGCCACGCCGGTGCCGTTGTCGTTCGCGCCCGGACAGTCCGGCACGCTGTCGTAATGCGCCCCGACAACGATGATCTCCCTCGCCTTCTCTCCACCCGGCAATTCGGCGATCAGATTGCGGAATTCCCGACCGTCCACCCCATAGACCTGTTTCTCCACCGTGTAGCCCATGTTCGAAGGCCCGAGCGACGATTCGATCCATGTGGCGGCCGTGTTCAACTTCCGGTATTCCCCCGCATGACGGGGCCCGATGGTCGTCGCCAGCATCGTCACCGAATCCCGGAGATCCTTTTCGCTGATTTCTTTCCGGAACATGCTCGATACCTCGCTGGCCGCCTTCAGTTCAGCGGGCTCCTTGGTAAAGAAGACGATGAAGGCCACAACGGTCAAGGCGACAAGCCCCAGTGGCACCACCGTGAGCGACGCGCGGATGAACTGCTTTTGCGTCATGCTTCCCCACCTCCTCCGCGTTCGAGTTCCGCCACGATCGCCTCTGCCGCCCGATCATGCGCTCCCCCGCCACCGAGCACCGCCGTCAACTCACGAAGTTCGTCGCCGAGAGCGGCCGCCGCTTCCGGATCATTGCCCAGCCGAAGCAGTTCGTCCGCAATCTGCGGAGCGGTGCAGTCATCCTGGAGGAATTCGCGCACGACCTCGCGTCCGGCCAGGATGTTCACCATCCCAAGGAAGGGAACTTTCATGAGCAATCTGGCGGCCCGGTAGGTCATACCCGAGACCCTATACACGAGGACATACGGGAGTCCAAAGAAAGCGGCTTCCAGACTTGCGGTTCCCGAGGCCACCGCCGCACAGCCCGCGCGCTGCATGAGCGCGTACGCCGAACCCACCGTGATCTGGCACAACCCGGCATCGCCCTCGCCAAGCATCCCCCGCATCAGCGCCGCCATCTTCTCCGAAGCAGCGGCCACTGCGAAACGGAGCTCCGGTCGCGAGCGCCGCATTCGCTTCGCCGTCTCCAGCATTACCGGAAAGAGTTTCGCCACTTCCCGCGTCCGGCTTCCGGGAAAAAAACCGACCAACTGCGGGTCGCGCGCTTCCCCGGTGCGCAGCGCGTTCAGGCGATCCACCATCGGATGACCCGCGAAGACAGTGCGCAGCCCCGATTCCTCGTAGAGCGCCTTTTCGAAGGGGAAAATGCAAATCATGAGGTCGAGATACTTCGCCATCTTCGGAATGCGCCCGCGGTTCCACGCCCAAACCTGCGGGCTGATGTAGTAAACGATGCGCGTCTTCATCCCGTCCTCTCGCAGCACCTTCGCGAGCCGGAGATTAAAGCCGGGATAGTCGATCAGCACCACTGCGTCCGGTCTCAGTTCGCGGATCTCCGCGCGCACGCGCTCGAATTCCCTTTTGAAATACCCGTATTTCTTCAACACCTCCCACAAGCCGACCACCGCCGCCTCGTCGACCCAATCGCGCACCTTCCCCTCGCGCGCCATATCCGGCCCGCCGACCCCCGCGAATTCCACCTCGCCAAGCCGCTCCCGCAGCGCGCGCATCACTTCCGCCCCGTGGACATCGCCACTGATTTCTCCGGACACCAGATAGAGGGACTTTCCCATCGCGCACCCGTCGGACTAAAGCGATCCCCCGCCTTCCTCGATAAGCCGCGTGATCTGCAGCGCCACCTTGAGCGCCGCCGAGGCCTCGCTGCCGGAAACCTTCGGCTTCCCACCGTTCGCCGCGCATTCGACGAAGGCCGCCAGCTCCAGCTTCAGCGGCTCGTCCTTTTCGACGACGACGTCCTCGCGCACGATCTGGAGGCCCTCTTTCCGGAAAAGCTCGCCTGTTTGCGCCTGATAGTCGAGCGAGAGATAGCTATCCCCCTGAAAGACGCGAATCTTCCGGAGTCGCTCCGGACTGATCCGGCTGGCTGTCACGTTCGCCACGCAGCCGCCCGCGAAACGAATCCGCGCGTTCGCGATGTCCTCCCGCCGCGTCAATACCGGCACGCCCACCGCATCGATGCTCACGATCTCGTCGCGCACCAGATGCAGGATGATCTCCAGATCGTGGATCATCAGATCCAACACCACTCCGATATCGATACTCCGGTTCGGAAAGGGCGAAAGCCGGTGTGATTCGATGAAGCGCGGCGCGGTCAGCCGCTCCTCCAGCATCCCCATGACCGGATTGAATCGCTCGATATGCCCGACCTGCAGCACAAGGTTCCGCGCGAGCGCCAGATCGACCAAGGCCGCCGCGTCCTCCAGGGTATCGGCGATCGGCTTTTCGATCAGCACATGTTTCCCCGCCTCCAGCAGCCCGCTTCCAATCTCCCGGTGTGTTACCGTTGGCGTTGCCACCGTCGCCGCATCGACGACCGCGATCAATTCGTCCAGCGAGCCGACCGCCCGTGTTCCATACTCTGCCGCGAGCGCTTCCGCCGCCTCGCGGTTCGCGTCATAGATCGCCGTAAACGCGGCATTCTCCAACCCGGCCATGATCCGCGCATGATTCCGCCCGATGGCACCAACGCCGACCACGCCGACCCGTATCAATTTAGAATTTCTCATTTTTCAGTGGTCAGGGGTTTCGGAATCCGGCGCCTCGCGCGCGAGCAAGGTCACCTTATGTTCGGCGCATTTGGAGAAAATCCCTTCCTTCCCCAGCAGCAGCGTCTTTCCCGCCTCGACCACAATCCCGATCACGCCCGCCGCCGCCGCCGCCTCGATCGTCTGCGGCCCAATGACCGGCACGTCGAAGCGGAAATCCTGCGATGGCTTCGACACTTTCACCATCACCGCTTTCCCCTTTCCCATCTTCCCGCCCCGCGCGAGCGCCTCGTTTGTGCCCTCGAAGGCCTCCACCGCCAGCACGGTCCCGTTCCGCACCACCACCGTCTGCCCGATGTCCAGGCGGCTTACCTCCTTCGCCATGCCAAAACCGAAATCCGCGTCCCGGAGGATTTGTTTCGTCGCCGACGGACCGCACACGTGACCCGCCACCGGCAGTAAATCCTCCAGAAAGGTCGTCGCGGGAAGCAACGTGATCCCGTCCTTCGCCATCTCCTCGCCGATCGCGTGGAAGATCGATTCCGCATTCCGCCTCTTGAGGCGCCCGAGCAGGAGCAGCGTGCGCATGTCCGGCACCAGATCGAAAAGATTCCTCGGCGCGATCTGCCCGACCATCACCGCCCGCGTCACCCCCTCGTTCCGGAAAAAGCGGATCATCTTACCGAGTTGTCCGACCCGGAACCATTCCAGTCGCTCCACCAGCTCCGACAGACTGGCGTCGGTCTCGTTCCGAAACGCCGCCGCCACCAGCCGCGCGCAGCCGTTACGCCGCGCCGCGCGCGCAAACGTTTCCGGATAAATCCCATTTCCCGAGATCATGCCGATCCCTCCGTCGCCGGAAACGGCAGGGGCGGAATTCGGGGCGTCGGTCTGGGAATCGGGCGTCATTCGTGGGCCACCATCAAAACCCCGATCCCGCCGGAATCCAGCGGAAAAAGCAATCGCTCACCCCCACGCCCGCGCGATGCGCCAGCGAATGGAAGGTCATCTGCCTCGCGAATCGCGGAGCGCCGGCTGCAAGGTAAAGACGAAGTCCTCGAGGCCCGACCCTCTCGTCTCGTCGAGCGCCGGCGAGTAGGTGCGGACGCGCACCCGGCGTCCATCGGGAAGGAATTCAAGGAGCCGGAGGAAAGCTTGACCGCCGCCACGCATCTTCTCGTAGTCGACCATCATCTGGTGGACGGTGTTGCCGCAATCCCCCTCGCTCGCAAGGTATCCGAGACCGTCGGTGGAAACGTGGCCACTGAGCACGATCATCACGTTCGGATGGCGACGGACGAGCTTCTGCCAGAGCTGTTCGCCATCGTTCCCCCAGGTGTGTGGACTGGCCCGTTGCTTCACTCCGGCGGTGTGATCGTAGCGCCGGTTCTCACGGAAAAGATACGCGTGGGTAATCAGCAAGGCCCTCCGATCAGCGTATTCCCCGAGCACGGCATTCGCCCACTGCACAACCACATCGCGCGGACCCATTTCCAGACTGAGAAGGATCCATGCGTGCGCGCCAATCGTCGCCAGATGAAAACAGTTCTCCATTCGCCCGTGTTCAAAGGCTCCGCCAAAACTCGGCCAATTCCCAATCTCCGCATCGGCGAACGCCCGGTTCAGCCCACTCGTTTCGCGCGCGGGCGCATTGCCATCGTAGTCATGGTTTCCCGTCGCCAAAAGATAAGGCACGCGGCCATCGAGCTGGCGGAAACTTGCCCGGGCGACATCCCATTCCTCGCTGGCATTGTTCTGGGTGATGTCCCCGAGATGCAACACGTAGGCGATGTTTCGAGCTTCGGCGTTGTCGCCGATCCACCGGGTCTGGGCCATGAAATAGTGCGGATACTTGTCCGAATAGCGTTCCGTATCCGGCAGCACCGCCAGGGTCGTGCTGCCGGGAATCCAGGGAAGCGCCGCACCTTCCTCACCACCGCCGCGGGAAGCGTCGATGGTCACCAGCAGAGCGAACGGAATTCCGATTCTCACGAGCATGATACGGACACTGCTAAGGGCGATCCGCCGGCTTGGCAATTCCTTCAAGCCCCCTCCTCCCGGGGGATCGCCACCCTCGCGTAATCCGCTGGAAAGGAGTGTCTCCAGATGCGCTCGCTCGTTTCCCGGTGCCGTGCTAAACCGCTACCTTCTTCACGAAACAGGCTTTCAAGCCAATGGCCATGCCGTCCATCTTGCAGGAAATCTCATGATCGCCGTCCACAAGCCGGATCGGCTTGGACTTCGTTCCCGTCTTGAGCACCTGGGACGAACCTTTCAGTTTAAGATCCTTGATCATCGCCACCACATCACCATCCGCGAGAACGTTCCCGTAGGCGTCCTTGACGATACGCTCGCCGTCGGATTCGGACGCCCCGCCCACCAGCGGCCACTCGTGACCACAGGTCAGGCATTCGTGGAACTCTGAGTGATCCAGAACATCGGTCATCTCGCACATCGGGCAGGCGTGTTGGCTCATAGGCGCATAGAGGACACCCCCTGAAACGGAAAATCAAGTCTTCCCATGTCGACTGGAAACGGGTAGGGTTCGGGAAAACATTCCCATGAAATCTCTCCTCCCCTCCCTTCTCGCCTTGTCTCTCCTCGCCGCTTCGACCCGCGGGGAGGATAGCGTCAACACCCTGACTTCCGACGAAACCGCCGCCGGTTGGAAGCTGCTCTTCAACGGCAGGGATCTCGACGGCTTCTCCAACTTCAAGAGCGACAGGATCCGTCCCGGCTGGCAGGTCGTCGACGGCGCGCTCGTTTGCGTCGATCCCCATGACGCCGGGGATCTAGCCACCTCCGGCCAGTATGACTGGTTCGAATTGGATCTGGAATTCAAGATGGCCGAGGGCGCGAACAGCGGCATCATCTACCATGCCTCGGATTCGGAGAACGCGGCCTGGGCGACGGGCCCGGAATTCCAACTCGAGGACAACGCGAAGGCGACCGATCCGCAGCGCTGCGGCTGGCTCTACGCCCTCTACAAGCCCGAGGAGGATCCCAAGACCGGCAAGCCCCTCGACGCCACGAAGCCCGCCGGGGAATGGAATCACTTGCGCCTCCTGCTGACGCCCGACAAGTGCGTCCACGAGATAAACGGGGTGAAATATTTCGAATACGTCCTCGGCAGCGACGATTTCAAGAAGCGCGTCGCCGCGAGCAAGTTCGGCGGCATGAAGAACTTCGCGAAATTCGACAAAGGCTATCTCGTCTTCCAGGGAGACCACGGCAAGGTCTCGTTCCGAAACGTCAAGCTCCGCGAGATCAAGACGGCGAAGGAGTGAGGGGGGATTGGTTAAGGGTTGTTGGCTCATGGGACGATTGATCCGCGCCCGTCGTGCTGGCGGCTGAACCAGATTGGGAGCGCGGAGCTAGGAACGAGACCGCCTGAGAGAGAACGTCCACCGCGAGCATTCCCCGGTTTCGCCCTGGCGACTTGATCCCCTGATTCCATTCACTGCCAATTCCATTGCCACGAAAACAGCGACGGGGGGTCGTGTTCCGGACGAGACATTCCCTTCAGAAAGGATTGCGTGGCTCTACACTGCCTCCTAAATCTGCACATACGAAGTCCTAAACCTTCCACGATGACAAGAGGGTTGCGCCTCTACCGGTTGTTTTCGCGGTAATAGCTGCGGTGAGGCACCCACGGAGAAAGGGAGGGCGAAATAGCGGAACGGACGATTCATCGGGGGAATCAGTAGGCTTGAATTCGGATCAAACCAGCGAAGACATCAGAGCCGGTAGCCGGATTTTCCCGTCCGCCGCGATCCTTCAGAGAAGACGCCCGGCGGCTCGGGCGCGCCTGTGGGGCCGGCCCGGGTATCCCAATCGGTCTCGTCGCGCCGGTTGGCGACCACGCCAGGAACATCGCCCAAGACACGGTCAACGCCGAATCCGCGGTCGATCTCCGACGCGACGGAAATCGGACGGAGAATAAGTTGCGGCTGCGCTCCACCACGTTTTATCCGGAGCGGTCGCCACTCCTCGGCGACCTGGCGGCCGAACGGGTTTCCGACCTACTGAATCTCGCGGACCCGGTAATACTGGAGCAGGGTGCCGATCGGGAGGGTATCGCTGAAGACCGTCGTGTCTCCCTCGCTCGCGATGCTATCATTGAGTTCCAACCACACCCGCAGGTCGTCGGAGGCGTCAACCGCGTAGATCCGATTCGGCCGCGAATTCCACTCGATCATGGTGACCCCGCTGGCCGGATCATGGTCGATGGTGGTGATCGCGAACGGGACACTCGGCCCGGCATATTCGAGATACTTGCTCTCGATCGCAACAGCTCCCAGCAGTTCGCTCCCGTAGTAGTTGAAGACCGCGAAGTCCCCGGTGAACACGTCCGGGTTGAACGGGTTGCCTCCCGGG
>JAHEDC010000259.1 GCA_024641425.1 Verrucomicrobiales bacterium
TCTCAGTGGAAAGGTGACCTGCCTCGAGGAAGCGCTCGGGCCTGAGTTTGTGATCGATCCCCAGCCGTCGTTCGAAACGGTCACCGGAACGATGCGGGAGATGATTGCCGTGCCGTCGCTTCCTTTTGATGTGGAGGTGTTTCATCTCAGCAAGGACGAGCATGATCGGGCCCGATTTGAGCGGCGGAGGAAAGTCTTCGATGAGCTGATCGGGAGGGACATTTGGCTTCCCACCGCCGAAGACGTGATCATCATGAAGCTGCGCTGGGCCAAGATCGCGAAGCGGGAGAAGGATACGGCGGACGTGAGGGACGTCATCGCCGTGCAGGGCGATGAGGTTCTGGACTGGAGCTACATCCACCAGTGGTGCGACATCCATGGCACCCGCGCCTTGCTCGACCAGATCCGCGCGTCCATCCCGCCTTTGGATTGAGGCTGGCGTCGGGGCTTTCGTGACTCTTTCCCCTTGCGCTCGCCGCTTTGCGAGACAAAGTGACAGCGCGGTTCCCCGCCTTCGATGACCACGACCCACAGCACACGGCTCCTGACCCTCGCCCGGGGCGAGACGGTGACCTTGTCGCGGTGGCTGGGGGAGGGCTCGCGCGGAGGAATGGTCACGCTGGTGCTCGGGATCATGCTGGGCTGCGGCCTCTATGGCTTCTCCCTCGGTCTGGGTCGCGCGCCGCTGATGGCGTGCTATGTCGCGGTGAAGATGCCGCTGCTCATCTTCCTCACGCTCGGAGTGAACGGCCTGATCAACGGGATGTTCGGCGCACTGCTCGGCAGTGGGATGTCGTTCCGGCAGACGCTGCGGGCCTGCCTGATGAGTTTCGCCCTTTTCGCCCTCATCGTCGGTTCGCTCGCGCCTGTCGTGGCGTGCATGGCCCTGGATCGTCCGGCGGACGGCGATCCGGCGCTGGAGAGCTGGTATCCCGTTTTCCTGCTGACTAACACCGCCGTCATCGCCTTCGCCGGGATCGTCGCGAACCGCAAGCTCCTGCGGCTGATCGAGGCTTATTCGGGAAGCCGCGCCGCCGCGTGGCGCACCTTGCTGGCGTGGCTCGCGGGCAATCTCTTCGTCGGCGCACAGCTTTCCTATAATCTCCGTCCCTTCTTTGGCAATCCGACGCTTCCCGTCGCCTTCGTTCGTCCGGATCCCTTCAACGGAACCTTCTACGAGATCATCTGGCGAATGATGGTCGACGCGCTGCCGGAAGACCCGGGCGAGAGGGCCGCCGAAGTCGTCGCGCACGTCGCCATGATTCTCTTCCTCTCCTTGGTCCTGCTCGTGATCCTAAGAGTCCGTGCCACCAAAAACTGAACCCACCCGCCGAAAATGAACACCAATTCCGAGCCTCCGTCACCGCCCGAAATACCGCCCCAGCCGAAGGCTCAGGCGCCGTCGCCCATGGCCTTCGAGCCGCTCGGGAAACCGGCCACCTTCCCCAACGTCATCGAAGCCCTGCTGAAGCAACCGGGGCGCGTCCTGCACGCGTGCAACGAAGGCAACTCGGGTGTCCCGGTGAAGCTCCTCCTCGGTGCGATCCTTGGTCTGGTGGTTTTCGGCGGACTGTTGGGAACGTTCTCCGGCGGCACGCAACTCTGGGCGGCACCGGTTAAGATTGCCGGAGGCGTCCTCTTCTCGATGCTCATTTGTCTGCCGAGCCTTTATATCTTCAGCGCGCTTGGGGGCGTTGAAGCCCGACTTTCCCAGATCGTCGGTCTTCTCCTCGCGGCGATCGCACTCACGTCGCTCTTGCTATTGGGATTCTCGCCGGTCGTATGGATCTTTTCCCAGAGTTCCGAGTCCGCCGTCTTCATGGGCTTCCTCGCCATTGCCTTCTGGATTATCTCGTTGTTCTTCGGCTTTCGCCTGCTGTTGGGCGCGGCGGAGAGATTCGGACTGGAAGCTCGGCAATATCTGCTCGTCTGGCTCGCGATGTTCTTCATCGTCACCCTGCAGATGTCCACCGCCCTGCGCCCGATCATCGGCACGGCGGAAACACTCCTTCCCGAGAAGAAGAAATTCTTCCTCGAGCATTGGTTCGAGGAAATGGGCGGGCCGGTGCGGAATCGCTAACGGGACTACCCCAGCACGATCCGCGCGCCGGTCTCGCTGTCCCGCGCGATGACCTTTCCGATGATTGTGCTGGCGGTGTGACCGGCCTCATGGAGGGCATGGAGACTGGTTTCGGCGTTTTCGGAGGGAACGCCGGCGAGGAGGCCGCCGGAGGTCTGGGGATCGAAAAGAAGGGCGTGGCGGGGATCGTCGCGGAAGGCTCCGGTGTTGGCGATGGAGGACGCGGCCTCGCGGTTCTGGGGATTGAGGGAACTGGCGATACCTTGGGCAACGGCCTCGGCCGCGCCGGGGAGGACGGGGACGGCGGCGAGCCGGAGCGAGGATGCGAGGCCGGTGCCGGCGAGCATTTCCCCGAGATGGCCCGCGAGGCCGAAGCCGGTGACGTCGGTGCAGGCCGTCGCGCCGTGGGCGGCGAGGATTTGCGCGGGGCCTTCGTTGGAGGCGAGCATGGATTCGAGCGCGGTGTCGATCCACGCGCCGCGGGTTTTGAGGCGCATCTCGGCGGCGAAGAGGACGCCGGTGCCGATGGGTTTCGTGAGGATGAGGGCGTCGCCGATCTTGAGGCCCTGCTTCCGGAGGGTCGTGGTTTCGAGGAGGCCGTTGCAGGTGAGGGCGACGCCGAGGACGTTGCCCTCGGCGGTGTGGCCGCCGACGAGGAGCGCGCCCATTTTCCGCATTTCCTCGACGAGCCCGGCGAGGGTCTGGTAGAGGCTTTCCTCCATGAGCGGGGGGGCGGCGAAGGGCAGGAGCACGGCGGCGACGGCGCTGTGGGCGCGGCCGCCCATGGCGAAGATGTCGCTGAAGCTGTGGAGGGCGACGATGCGCCCAAAGAGCCAGGGATCGTCGACGAGGGCGGGCATGTAATCGACGGTCTGAATCAGGCGCGCGCCGGGGGGAATTTCCAGCTCGGCGGCGTCGTCAAGCATCGCGAGCGAGGCGGCGGCTTCCGGGATGTCGTCGCGGAGGCGGCGGAGCGCGCGGGAGAGGACGGGGCCGCCGACCTTGGCCGCGCAGCCAAGACAGCGCATGGCGGAATCGCGTTGGAGGGTATCGAGTTGGCAGACGAGCGAGTCGTCGTCGGGGGTGTCCGGCGCAGGCTGGGCTTCCTCTCCCATCGCGGGGAGATCCTCGAATTTCCGCATGAACTTCCGGTCGATGTGGTCCTTCAGCTTCCACATGAGCGGCGAATGCCAGGCGATGCCTTTTCGGGAGGCGACGGCCGTGCCGTCGGAAGCGCCGATGAGGCTGAGGAAGTCCCTTTGCGGATGATACGCGCGGAGCGGTTTCCCGTGGAGGAAGCGGCGGAGGTTGGCGAGGAGAGGTTTCGCCATGCGCACGGCGAAGACGCCGGATTTCGGCCGCGGGTCGCCGTCGAGGGTGGCGTTGTCGCCGGCGGCGAAGACGAAGGGATGGCTGGTCGACTGGAGGGTGTTGGAAACGAGGGCGAAACCCTGGGCGTTGACGGCGAGGCCCGAGGCGGCGATCCACGGATGGGGCGCGGCATTGGTGACCCAGAAGACGCGGTCGCTCGCGAGCTGCTCGCCGCTCGTGGAAACAAGGCCGTCGGCAGTGACTTCGGCAACCTCGAAACCGGTGCGCACCTCGACCCCGCGCGACGCGAGAAGGGCCGCGAACTTCCGCCGCACCGCCGGATTGTGGGTGGTGAGAATCTCGCTGTCGCGGTGAAGGACGCGGATATGGGCACGACCGGCGAGATGCTTGTCGACGGCAAGGGCCAACTCGACCCCGCCCGCTCCTCCGCCGACGATGCTGATGACTGGCCTTGTGGCGGGATCGGCGAACGCGCGCAGGGTTTCCTCCCAAGCGGCGAGGAAGGCGGGCACGGGTTTCGCGCGGAGGGCGTGTTCCGCGACACCCCGGGCCGATTCCGGCGCGGGGGTGCTCCCGGTGTTGAGTGAAACGACGTCGAACGCGAGCGGCCCGCGGCCCTCGACGAGGACGCGGCGGTTCGCGAGGTCGAGGCCGGTGACGTTTCCGAGAACGAAGCCGACCCCGGCGAAGCGGCACAGTCGGCGGAGATCGATGTGCGCCTCGTCCCAAGTGTAGGTGCCCGCGATGTGGCCGGGCAGCATCCCGGAATAGGGCGCATGCGACACATCGCTGACCAGCGTGACGCGCACGCCACGAAGCGGATTCATCCCGAGCATGCGCAACGCGAGCGCATGGCTGTGCCCGCCGCCAACAAGCACCAGCTCGCGGGCGGGGGGAGGGGAGTTGCGGGTGGCATCGGATCGCATGGTCGCGAGCAGGCTAGCAGCCTGTCAGGCGTTGCCAAGCTGGCATTTCCCCAGTTCTCGGCCGAGATGGTGACCGCGCTCAACCGCTTCAGTCGTCGTGCTCGTAAGCGTGGAACTTGAAATCGCTGCACTCGGAAAGGCAGACGCGTCCTCTTCGACGGCAAGCCGCCGAATGGCGTTGCCTTCGACCGATGAGGGGCCGGGTCGAACGAACTTTCGCTTTGAACGCCCCTGCTCTCGACCTACAGTCAGCGGTATGTCTCGTCGAATCCTGATCCTTCTTCTCCTGTCCGCACTTGCCGCGTCGGCGGGGCCCCGGGTCGCGAACACGACGATCACGATGCCGGCTTCCCCGCCGGTCTCGACGATCGAAGTGGAAAACGCCTTCCCCGGTCTCACCTTCGACCAACCGCTCTGCGTGCGCAGCCCGGACGGTGAGACGCGTCGCCTCTTCGTTTGCGAGAAGTCGGGCGACCTCGAATTGATTCCCGATGTCACCGCGGCGAGTCCGACGAAGACGGTCTTCCTGAACGTGGACGCCATTCTCGCTTCGCGGGGGGAAGCGATCCGCACCAATAGCGAGATGGGCTTGCTGAGCGTTGCCTTCCACCCGAACTACGCGACGAACGGTTACTTCTTCACCGTTTACAATGTCACGCTTGGTGGTCAGGGATACCAAAGGCTCTCGCGCTGGCACGATCCGAACATCACCGACACGGTGGCCGATCCGAATTCGGAGATGATCCTCATCGAGATGCGCGACGAGGCCGACAACCACAATGGCGGCGACCTTCATTTCGGACCCGACGGCTACCTCTACATGAGCTGGGGCGACGAAGGGAACCAGAATGATTCCCTGAACAACAGCCAGTTCCTCAACAAGGATTTCTGGTCGTCGCTCATGCGCATCGATGTCGACCTCGAACCGGAGGACTACACGGCAGCGGACGGAACGGGTGGTGATGATGCCAACGTCAGGCCCAACACCCATGCCGCGATCCGGCTCTACGGCGGCAATCCGCTTTATGAGGTGCCGTTCGACAACCCCTGGGTGGGAGCCACTTCCTTCAATGGTGTTGCCGTGGCCGCCGCTGCCGTGCGCACCGAGTTCTTCGCGGTCGGTTTCCGCAATCCCTGGCGCTTCAGTTTCGATAGCCTCAACGGCGAGATCTGGGTGGGGGACGTGGGTCAGGGCGCGTGGGAGGAAATCACCGTCGCGGCCAAAGGCAGCAATCATGGTTGGGCTTGGTTCGAGGGCGACGCCAACGGACCCAAGTATAACAACGCGATCAATGGTGCGAGCCGAACGAGTGCGACGCTCGTTCCACCCGTTTGGGACTACGCCCATGGCAGCGGGCCCAGCCAGGGAAATTCGGTCACCGGTGGCTTCGTCTATCGCGGCGCGAATATCCCGAGTCTCAACGGGAAGTATATCTTCGCCGACTACACTTCGGGAAACATCTGGTCCCTCGAGCGCAACGGCACCCCTGGCTCGCCCGACGTGGTGCGCATCGCCGGCGAGGGCGGGCTCGCGGGCTTCGGCCCGGATCCTTCCAACGGCGATGTCCTCATGGCGGACGTGAGCGGCGGCCAGATTCACCGGATCGTTTCCCGTGATGTCGGAGGCGCCTTCCCCGCGACGCTGACCGCGACCGGGATCTTTTCCAACGTCGCCAACCTCGTTCCGAACGCCGGCGTCGTTCCCTACGATGTGAACGTCCCGTTCTGGTCCGACCACGCGCTCAAACAGCGTTGGTTCGCGATCAAAAACACGACCGACCTCGTGAATTACTCAAGGGACGGCGCGTGGGGATTCCCGAATGGCATGGTGTGGGTGAAGCATTTCGACCTCGAACTCGAACGCGGGAATCCCGCCACCCGGAAGCGGATCGAAACGCGCGTCCTGGTCCGCAACCAGATCGGCCAAACGACGAATAGCGTTCTCATCGCCACGGGCGCACCGGGACGCGTCCTCGTGCCCGCCAACGCCAGCCTCGAAGCGACCTGGTTCAGCCGTACCTTCAATGATGCCGCCTGGGCGACGGCGGCGACCGGGATCGGTTACGACACAAATCCCGACTACCTTCCCCTCTTCGGCGCGGGCGGGGATCTCGGGAACACGCTCAATGGCGTGAACATGTCGGTCTATCTCCGCATCCCGTTCGAACTCACCGACGCGGCCTCGATCGAGGTTCTCACTCTGCGCATGAAATACGACGACGGCTTCATCGCCTATCTCAACGGGCAGCGTGTCGCTTCCGCGAACGCGCCGGCGACTCCCGCCTATAATTCGGGAGCGACCGGCGACAACGCCGACGCGAGCGCCGTCAATTTCCAGGACTTCGATCTGACCGCGAACGTGTCCCTGCTCCGCGAGGGCACGAACGTCCTCGCGATCCAGGGCCTGAACAATGGCATCACCAGCTCCGACATGCTGGTGCTCCCCGAATTGCACGGCGGTCGGGTGAATTACACCGAAGGCGTCTACGGCGTGTCCTACAAATGGAACGAGGCCGGGACGGAAGCCAACCTCGTCGGCGGTGCGGGCGAGAATTTCGACCTGACGATCAATACCCCCGCGGGAAGCCAGACCCAGACCTGGAACATCCCCTCGCGGGCGGCCTGCATCGTCTGCCATAATCCCGAGGCGGGTCACGCACTGTCCTTCCATACCCGACAGCTCAACCGCGACGGCGTGATTGAGGGAATGTCCGGGAATTTCCTCACCCTCCTCCGCGACAGCGGTTATCTGGACATGCTTCCGGAGGCGCCCGGCGAGCTGCCGCGCCACGTCGCCCCGGCGGAGACCGACTACTCGCTCGAGGCGCGCGTCCGTTCCTATCTCGACGTGAACTGCGCCTACTGTCACCAGGATCCCGGCACCGCTGCCGGGTCATGGAAGGGCAATCATCACCTGACCCTCGCGCAGACCGGTCTCATCAACGGTCTCGCCGGAAGCGGCACCCAGCATCCCGATGACCGGCTCGTCGTTCCTGGAAATCCGGCGCGCTCGATCCTCCTGAACCGCGTCGCTGTCGCCAACGGCTACACCCGCATGCCGCCGCTCGCGACCAACGAACTGGATGCGGTCAGTGTGCAGCTCCTCACCGAATGGATCACCAACGAGGCCACGACCCTGACCACTTACACGGCGTGGAGGACGCACCACTTCGGTGATGCCACCTCCGCCGAGGGGGCGCCGGAAGAGGACGCCGACGGGGACGGGGAAACGAACGAGAACGAATGGCTCGCCCTGACAGATCCAAAAAACGCCGGTGATTTCCTCAGCACGACCCTGCGCCGGAATGGCGGCACGGTTGAGGTGGACGTGCCGGGACGCGCGAACCGGCGGATCACCGTCCAGCATTCCCTCAATCTCCTCGATTGGTTCCGTTGGGACGTTCCCGGCAACGATGGCATCCCGCGTCATCCGGGCTCGGACGCCACGCTCAAGGGCCCATCGATCGAAGAAAGAGAATTTTTCCGCCTGTCGGTCGAGGAATAAGAGTTCCCTGGTCCGCGACGTTCACACCTTAATGCCCCGTCGGCGCATCCTCTTCTACCTCGTCCTCCTCGTGGCTCCCCTCCTCGCCATGAAAACCACCGCCCGCAATCTGGATTCCGCGTCCGGGCGTTTCCAGGAAGTGCAGAAACGCCAGCGGCCCCTCCTGAAGGCGGCGCTCGCCGAAAAGGGGCTCGTCTTTGGCGCGCCGGTCTTCCTCCGCGCCTTCAAGGAGTCGAAGGAACTTGAGCTCTGGGTGTGGGATGCGAAAGCCCGGAAATTCGTCCTTTTCAAAACCTACCCGATCAAGGCCGCGTCGGGAAAACTCGGCCCGAAACTCGTCGAGGGCGACCGGCAGGTGCCGGAGGGATTCTACGCCTTCGGAAAGGCCGGCCTGAATCCGCGGAGTGACTTCCACCTTTCCTTCAACATCGGGTATCCGAACGCCTACGACCGCCACCACGGGCGGGATGGCACCTTCATCATGGTGCATGGAAACGCGGTGTCGATCGGCTGCCTCGCCATGGGCGATCCGGCCATCGAGGAGATCTACACGCTCGTCGAGGCCGCGCTCTCGAAGGGCCAGCGCTTCGTCCGCGCACACCTTTTTCCCTTTCGTATGACCGACGCACGGATGGAGGCGGCAGGCAATAACGCGGAGGATGCGCCCAACCTGTGATTCTGGAAGAACCTGCGCGAGGGCTACGACGCCTTCGAGAAAAAGCACGTGCCTCCCGACGCCGATCTCGATCCGGCGCGCGGGAACTACCGCTTCCGCTGATGTGCGCATGACGCATGGAGGCGGAGCGTCTTTACAGGAGCGTCCGCGCGAACTACCCTTTAGGCGTTCTGCTCGCCCGTTTTTTCTCCTCTCCCAAGTGAATCCCTTCTTCGTGCGTTCCCGGCACCTCATTCCACTTCTCCTTCTTGTCGCCTCCGTTCCGTATCTCGCGGACCAGTCCGTGCAGGACAAGATCGGCTATACCCAGTTGGTAACCGAACTCGGGGGCGCCCCGGGCGGCGGCACGGTGACGACGTATCTCCGCGCGGCCGATACCGCGTGGCGCTACCGGAAGGGGACAAGCGAGGCCAGCGCGCCCGTCGATGCGTGGCGTTTCGTCGGCTTCACCGAGGACGCGAGCTGGCTGACCGGAGCGACTTCCATCGGCTACGGA
>JAHEDC010000260.1 GCA_024641425.1 Verrucomicrobiales bacterium
CAAGGGCGAGGTCGGGGAGGGAAAACGGGGTGGAGTCAGCGGTGGGGAGGCTCTCGGTCGGAGTCGCCTGGCTGGTCGCGGGCGTGAAGGCTTCCATCGCGGGCGCACTGTGGATCGCGGTATCGCTTTGCACGGCGGCGGCTCCGGCGGAATCGGCGACGGCGGAATCGGAGAGGGAGCCGACTTCGGCCTGGGAGGTGGAAAGCGACGCGGAGGCCTCGCCGGGCTCGAAGAGGTCGCGCGCCGGGTCGGCAGGGGTGTTGTTCGCCGTCGCGGCGGGGTCGCTGGTTTCGAGCGTCATCGCGTTCGGATCGACGAAGGCGGCTGCGGGCAAGGCGGCGAGCATCGCGGAGTCCAGCGGCGTCGCGGCGGGATCTTCGACCGGGGTCGATTCGGCGGGCATCGACTCGACGAATTCGGAAACCTGCGGCTGCGCGGCGAGGGCTTCGTCAGGCTGGATTTCGCTGACTTTGCTTGGCTCGACTGGGGTCGCGACGGCGGCTTCCTCCATCGGCTGTGGCTCGACCTTCGCGACCTCGCGCACCGGCTGCTCAGGCTCGAACATGTCTTCGCTCGGATCGGCGGCGGGCTGGGCCTCGCTGGGATCACGTTCCTCCAGCTTGGGCTGTTCGATCTCGGGAAGGGCGGTCGCGGCGAGATCACTGAGAAGGCTCGACGGTTCCATGGGCTCCGGTACCGGCTGGTCGACCGGCTCCGACATTTCGGGCCGCACCTCGACGACGACGGTTTCCTTCGGCGTCGCGGCGGCGACCGGGACGATCTGGTTTTCCTCCTGGGCCTCGAAGCCGGGCGCGCCGAATTCGGCCTCGACCTTCTCGGATTCGACGGTCGTATTCGTGTCGGTAAGTTCGGTTTCCTGGGGCACGCTTTCGAGGGCGAGTTCCTCCTGGGCGAGGGCGTCGATGTTGACGACGATCTCCTCGATCTTGCCGGGGGCGTCCTCCTCGATCTCTCGGGCGACGAACCAGAGCATGGCGAGGAGGAGCGCGAGGAGGTGGAGGGCGGCGGAACCAGCGAGGCACTTGTGGAAAAGGCTCGTGATGTCCTGCCATTTCTCGAGGAGATACACGAGGGCGAGGAAGGCGGCGATGGCGAGGAGGAGCCGCCACGCGATGTTGTCCATCAGTTCCTTGAACTGGTCCCAGCGGGAAAGATCGGTGTAGGCGACGACCTCGCGGGTGGTGGAATGGAAAAGCTCGTAGCCGGATTCCGTGTCGTCGGCAGTGTCGGTGCGGGCGCTGAAGAGGAGGTCGAAGCCGTCCATGCGCACGGCGGGATCGGTGACATCGCCCTTGTCGAAATAAAGATCGACCTCCTGCGGGGGGCGGGCCTGGCCGTCGACGACGCGGCTCAGGTAGAGTTGGAAGCCGCGATCGCTCTCGCGGTCGCGGTCGGAAGCGAGGAAGACGTGGTCGCCGCGGGCGGTGAGGGCGGCCTGCACGTCGGCGGCTTTCGAGTTGAGGCTATCGACGGGTTCGGCGTCGGCGAATTTCGGGATCGGCTTGGCTTCGGTGAGCGCGGAGACGAAGATGTCGTCGCCGTCGCTGTCGTTGCGGTCGGAGGAGAAGTAAAGTCGGTCGCCGTCCTGCGAGGGGGCGGGGCCGCGTTCGTTCGCGGTCGAGTTCACCGTTGCCGGGAGAGCCTCGACGTTCGACCATTGGTTTCCTTTCCGACGCGCGACGTAGAGGTCGTCGCCACCGAGCCCGCCCTTGCGGTCCGAGGAAAAATAAAGAAAGCGCCCGTCGGCGGAGAGCGCGGGGCCGCGTTCGTGGGCGGGGGAATTGATCGAGGCCAGTGGCTCCGGCTTGCTCCACACGCGCCCGTCCCAGCGCGATTGATAGA
This sequence comes from Verrucomicrobiales bacterium, assembly GCA_024641425.1. Taxonomy (GTDB): domain Bacteria; phylum Verrucomicrobiota; class Verrucomicrobiia; order Verrucomicrobiales; family DEV007; genus JAHEDC01. The sequence goes on from JAHEDC010000260.1 coordinate 1,864, forward strand.
GGTCGGCATTGCGGGAACCTTTGTCCGCGCGGACGAGGATCAGGGTGGTGCCATCGGCGGAAAAGGCGGCCTCGAGCGGGGCCCCGGGGGCGTTCGCTTCGGGGTCGCCGCCGAGGGAAGTCGTTTCCGGATCCTGCCAGAGAACCGGGCGCGCTTTCTCGTCGTCGGCATCGAGCCGCAATTCCTCGCCATCGGTGAACTCGGCCCAGACCTCGTCGCGGATTTTTCCCCACAGCGTGACCGCCGCGACGAGGGCGAGCCCAAGGGCGGCTCCGGGCGCGAGCCAGCGCTTCCACCGCGCGGGGCGCGTGGTCGGGGCGGACGCTGGTTCGGGTGCGGGCATGGGTTAGGCGGGAGCTTCCTCATTCGGAGGACGGAGGGCGCGGCGGGTGAGCCAGACGCAGGCGGTGGTGGCACCGGTGAAGAGGGCGAGCCAGTGGAAGTTGCGGAAGATCCAGCGGAAGGAGGGAAGCTTCAGGTAATCGTAGTCTCGGTCGATCCGGCGGCTGCCGGCGCGGTAGAGGGCGTCGGATGGGCCCTCGCGGTCGGAATTGAACACGACCTCGAAACCGGCCATGCGCAGGGCGGGATCGGTCTCGTTCGACGCGCTGTTGATTTCCTCGCCGAGATTCGCGGGGGTGCCCGTGACGGCTCCGCCGATGCGGACACGGTAAATGTCCGAGCCGCCGAAACCGCCGTCGCGCGCGGAGGCGAAGTAGAGGAAATCGCCGTGGTCGGTGACGACGGGCGCGGTGTCGTCGGCGGGGGAGTTGTAGGCTTCGAGGTATTTCCCCTGGCGGAAATGCGGCGACGGCGGAAGGAGGGCGTAGTCGAGGGCCCCGGAGGCGGGGCCGTCGGGACCGGGCTCGTAGCCGAGTCCGTAGAGCGGGGTGTAGCGGTAGTGGGCTTCGAGACAGAGGACCGTAAGGGCGGTGCCGATGGCCCTGCCCATCTGGCCGCCGTGGTTGCCGCGCGCGTTCCAGGAGCCGTCCTTGTTTTGCGAGCGGAGGAGTTTCGGCTGCATCTGGTCCCGCCAGGCGCGCCAGAGCGGGCCCTGGTTCTGGTAGGCGGCGACGGTGCCGTAGTAGAGGTAGTAAAGGTCGTCATCCTTGACTCCGGAGCCGTTGAGGATGCGCGCGGATTCGAAGGCGGTGGCGTCGTTCGGCGAGGCCCCGACGAGGAGGGAACAGAAGTAACCGACGGCATTCATGCCGTCGCGCCCGGAGTTCCGCTTGCCGGGCGGATCGGTGTAGCCATAGGAGCCGCCATGTTCGCCGCCGCTGACGGAACGGAGGAACTTCACCGCGCCGGCGAGGGTTTCCTCGGGGACGGGAAGACCGGACATTTTCGCGCTGGCGAGAGCCATGAGGTACCAGCCGGTGACGGAAAGGTCGCCGCGTTCGCCGGGCTGGTAACGCCAGCCGCCTTCCGCGTGCTGCGAGTCGGTGATGAACTCGAGGGCCGCGATGGCGCGGGTGCGGAGGGCGTTGTCCTTGGTCACGCCATAGGCCTCGACGACGGCGAGAGAGGCGATGCCGTGGTCGTACATCGCGTTCTGCTGCGGGTTCGGGCCGCGCAGGTCGCCGGAGGCGCGATCCTGTTGGGCGAGGAGCCATTCGAGGCCGCGCGCGACGGTTTGTCGGTACTGGCATTCCTCGTCGTGGCGTTCGCCGCGCCCGTAGAAGGCGAGGAGGGCGAAGGACGTGGCGGCGACATCGTGGCCGCCGGTGCCGCCGCTTTTCGCGAGATCCCAGCGACCGTCGTCGGCCTGCGATTCCGCGAGGTAAGCGAGGCCGCGGTCGACGGCGGTTTCGGTCCTTTCGGAGCCGCCGAGCTTGGCCATGACCTCGGGATCGGCGAGCGCTCCCTTCCGGAGCGAGTAGAGCATGCTGAGCTGGAGTTCGGTGATGAGGTCGAAGGGGGTGTCGCCCGCGAGGTCGGCGGCGTAGAGGTCGAAGTTGCCCTTGCGGTCGCTCACATCGGCGAGGGGTTCGCCGCCGTTCAGGGCTTCGGCCTTAATGACTTCCTCCTCGGAAACGTAGGGACGGTTCGAGGCGTAGTAGAGGCGACCGCCGTCGGGCGCGAGGGAGGGATCGGTTTCGTCAAAGGGCGTGTTCACGCTGCCGGTGAGGGGAAGCGGCCAGGCGTATTCGGTGCCGTCCCATTTCGCGACCCAGATGTCGTCGCCACCGCGCCCGCCGGGGCGGTCGGAGGCGAAGTAGAGGAATTTCCCGTCCGGGCTGAGAGCGGGTGCGGTTTCGTGGAAGGCGCTATTCAGAGCGCGCATCGGGCGGGGTTTGAGCCAGCGCGTGCCGTCCCAGAGGCGGAGGAACAGGTTGGCATTCCCCGCTTCCTCGACGCTGGAAAATATCATGAGGGTGCCGTCAGGGGAGATCGTGGGTTGTCCGACGTTGGCGGTGTCGGGTTCCGGAACGGCCGGTTCCCAGACGACGTGGCCGAGTTTCACGTCACGGGCGACCTGTTCGAAGGCGACCTGGTCGGTGTATTTGTACCAACGTGAGGGTTGGAGGTAAGTCCAGGCCCAGAGGAAGAATCCGGCGAGGCAGGCGACGGCGACCCCGGCGTAGATTCGAAACCGCCGTTTGCGCGTCAGGCCGAGGAACGGCCTTTTCGCCGACGGTTCCGGGGCGGCGCCTTTGGATGGGCCCTTGGAGGTCATCACCGTTCGGTGCGCACGGCGATGTTGGCTTGGGGGACGCCGACGTGGCGGCAGATGGACATGACGTTGGCGAGGTAGAGATGTTTCGATTCCTTATCGCAGCGGATGAGGACCTTCATCCCCGGCTTGCGCTCGGTCTCGGCTTCCATCCATTTGGAGAGCTGCTCCTCGGTCATTTGCGTGCCCATGACGAGATAGGCGCCGTTCTCGCGGATGTTGACCTTGATGAGGTTTCCCTTGGCCTGGGTCAGTGACTGGTTGCGGGACTCGGTGGGGAGATTGACGAGGTGATCGACCTCCTCCTCCTTGAAGGTGGTGGTGACGAGGAAGAAGATGATGAGGATGAACATGACGTCGATCATGCTCGAGATGTTGATCAGCTCGCCGCCTTCGCTGGATGTCGATTTGAAGCGCATGGCCTTAAACTTGGGCGGGGACGGAAACGGCGGGTTTCGCGGAGCGCTTCTCCGGGGAAGGGACTTCGAGCCGGGCATGCTTCACGATGAAGGCGGTGCCGACCTCGTCGATGTAATCGATGAGCCCGTCGACCCGGGACGAGAGATACTGGAAAACGAGCATGACGGGAATGGCGACGGTGAGACCGGCGGCGGTGGTGACGAGGGCCTCGTAGATGCCGGTGGCGAGGTCGGCGGTCTTGGCTGCGCCCCCGCTGGTGGAGGTGCGCTGGAAGGCGTCGATCATGCCGTAGACGGTGCCCAGAAGACCGAGTAGGGGGGCGACGGCGGCGATGGCGGAGAGTCCGCGCAGGCTGCGCTTCATGCGGTCGGCCTCGCGCGAGCCGGCGTCCTCGATGCCGCGGCTGACGGCCTCGTAACCGTAGTCGCGCCATTCGATGCCAGCCTTGAAGACATGGCCGGCGGCCCCGCCGGATTCATTGCAATACTGCTCGGCGGCCTGCCCGGAGGGATCGCTGTGCCAGGCCTGGCCGAGGCCGTCGAGGAAGCCGGTGGGGAGAACTTTTTCCCGCCGGAGGGAAAGGAAGCGCTCGGCGGCGAGGGCGACGGCGATGATGGAGGCGACGCCGAGCGGGATCATGACCCAGCCGCCTTTTCTGATGAGGCTGAACATGGTTTCCTTTTCGACGCCGGCGTCGGCATTGGCCTCGGCGGCCCAAGCCATCGAGGTGGCGGTGAAAAGGAGGAAGACGCCAAGGAAGAGGGCGTTGCGCCAGGGGCGGAGGGAGGAGGGGAGGCGATGCATGGTGGTAGTGTTAGTTCGCGCGGATCTCGTCGAGGTATTGTTGGGCCACGGTGGCGGCGCTTTCCTTCGGATAGCGGGTGATGACGTCCTTGAAGCGTTCGGCGGCCTTGTCCTTGTTGTTCTGGGCGAGCAGGACGCGTCCTATTTCGAGGACGGCCTTGGCCTGCCAGCTCGGGTATTCGCCGAAGTTGATCTCGACGTTCAGAAACTCGGCGACGGCCTCGTCGTATTTCTGCGTATTGAAGAGGCACTCGCCGATCTGGTAGCGGGCGCGGACGGTCCAGAGGTCGGTCTTCTTCTCTTCGAGGAGCTTGCGGTATTCGGGAATCGCCTTCTCGGAATCGCCGGCGCTTTCCATCGCGAAGGCGAGGCCGAAGCGGGCGTTCCGCGTCCAGCGGCTCTCGGGGAAATTCTTGAGGAAGGCGAGATACGATTTCTGCGCGTCAGCGTGGGCCTCGGTCAGGGCCTGGGTCTCAGCGAGGCGCATCGCGATCGATTCGGCGAGGTCCTCCGGAACGTCGGAAGCGGTGGTGGCGGCGGCGAAGTGGGCGCGGGCGGGGACGGTCTCGCCGAGTTTCAGGCGGGACTCGCCGGCCTGGAAAAGGATCGAGGCGAGGAAGCGGGACTGCGGGTAATCCTTGAGCATTTGCTCGAATTGCTCCGCCGATTTGGCGTGGTCGCCTTTGCGGAAGTAGGCGGTGGCGAGCTGGTAGCGGATGTCCTCGCGGAGGGCCTCGTCCTTCACCTTGGCCATCGTCTGGGTCAGTTGGGCGATGACCTTGTCCTGGGCGCCGCTTTCGAGGTTCAGCTCGGCGAGTTCGCTCTCGACCTTGATCGCGAGCGGGCTCTCGGCGTGGTCGGCGAGGAGTTTCTCGTAGAGTTTCACCGCTTCGTCGGCGCGTTCCGAGCGGCGCTCGCACCAGGCCCATTCGTAGAGTGCCTGGTCGGCGAACTCGGAGTCGGCGAATTGCTCGACGATGCGCTTGAAGTGGGTTTTCGCCGGATCCCACTGCTTCTGCCGGGCGAGCGAAAGCCCGGCGTAATAGACGACGCGCGAGAGTTTCTCGTGCTGGGGGTAGCGCCCGAGCATGTCCTGGAAATGCTTCGCGGCCTCGTCGAATTTCTCGCCGCTGACGAGGGCAACGCCCTGCTGGAGCGCGGCGTCGGGTGCGAGCGGATGGTTCGCGTCGATCTTCAGGACTTCCGCGAAACGGGCTTCGGCTTCAGCAGGCTTCCCTTCGGTGGCTTCGACCCAGCCGAGGTAGTAGAGAACCCGCGGGCGCTGGGCGGGCGCTCCCTTTTTGAACGGTTCGGCGTCCTTCTTGTCCTCGGCGAGGAATCGCTCGAGGGTGGCGCGGGCGAGCTTGAGGTCACCGGCCTCGAAGGCGAGGCGTCCCTGCTCGGCGAGGGCGAGCGGCAATTGCGGACTCGGCGAGGGATACTTGCCGGTGAGCAGGGCGAGGTCGGCGAGGGCCTCGTTTTTCTGACCGAGCCGGTCATGCGCGACGGCCAACTGCATGAGCGCGGTGTCAACGTTCGGCTCGGCAACGACCTCGGCGTTGCCCTTCACGTAAGGGGCGAGGAAGGCCTGCAGCGCCTTAACGGCCTCGTCCCATTTCTCCTGGCGGAAAAGACAGTCGCCGACAAGGAAGGGCAATTGCACGTAGAGCCGGCCTTCGGGTTTTTTCGCCAGCAGAGGCGCGGCGAGGGCGAGGCATTCGGCCCAGCGGCCCTGGTCGTGCTGGATCTGCGCGAGCCGGTAGCTGGCAGCGGTGGCATTCGAGTGATCCTTGTGGGCGGCGAGGAATTCGCCATAGGCGGTGGCGGCTTCGTCGAGGCGGTTGAGGAGGAAAAGGTTCTCCGCCCGGAGAAAGCGCGCGTCGGTGGCGAGCGGGTGCTCGGCGAATTTCGCGAGGAAGGCATCGTTGCTGCCGAGGCTGCCCGCGTAGTCGGCGAGCCGGTGCTGGCAGACCGCGCGCTGGCTGAGCACCTCGGCCATCTGCGGGAACTTGGCCCGCGTCTCGAGGCCCTGGAGCAACTCCAGCGCCGTCTTCCAGTCGGGTTCCTTCCGGGCCATGAGGGCGTTGGCGTAGTCGAACTGGAGATCGTCGGCGAGGGGCGAGTTTTTGAAGCGTCCGACGGCGGGGGCGAGGATTTCCGCCGTCTTGTCGTAGTCCTTCTTCTGGCGGGTCTGGATGCGGGCCAGCCAGAGGTTCGCCTGCGCCGCCGTGTCGCCCTCGCCCGTGGAGAGTTCGGTGAACTTGGCGGTGGCCTGGTCGAAATCATTCATCTCCAGCGCGGCGCGGGCGAGGTAGAGCGTGGCCTCGGTCGCGTTGGTCGCCTGATCGCCCGCCCCGAGATAGGCCTCGAGGTCGGCGCGGGCCTCGGGGTATTTCTTCAAGGCGAAGCGGGTGAGCCCTAGCCGGTAGCGGCACTCGGTCGCGTCCTTTCCTTCGAGTCCCGGCAGGGCCGCAACGAACGCGGCCTCGGCCTGGTCGAATTCCTTCCGGAGATTGTGGCATTCCCCGAGCAGGTAGGCGGCGCGGGTCGTCCAGAGCTTGTCGGCATTCAGGGCCGCGATCTTCGAAAGGGCCGCGATGGCGGCGTCGGGATTCTTCTTCTGATAGTGCGCGTAGCCCTGCTGGTAAAGCCCGCGCGCCGACTGGGCGGCGTCCGGTTTGGCTCCCAGGAGCTTCTCGCTCCAGGCCAGCACTTCGTCCCACTCGGACTTGCCGAAGGCGACATCGCAGATTGCGGCCAGCGCGCCCGCCCGGTAGGCGTCGTCCTTCAGGTTGCCGATCTCGTCGGTGAAAAGCTTCCGCGCCTCGTCCTTCTTCTCGGTGAGGAGAAGGCATTGGCCCTGGAGCATGATGAGGCGCTCGCGGGTGATGCCGGCATCGAGGTTCGGCTTCGCAAGAAGGGCCGACAGAACGGGCATCGCCTTCTCATACTGCTTCATCGCGTAGAGGCTGAGCGCGAGTCCGCGCCGGGCGAGGTCGGCCTTCGCGTGGTCGGCGTGCTTCGCGAGGAAGGCCTCGTACTGGGTGATGGCGACCGCGTAAAGGCCCTGGTTGTAGGCGCCATTCGCGATGAAATACTGCTCCAGCGCCGGGTCGTCCTTGCCTTCCTGGGCGGAGACGACGGGAGCAAAGGCGAGCGTCAGGGCGAGGAGGAGACGGGAAAAACAGGGGGAGGTGCGGCAGGTCATGGGTCTTCGGGGAGGGCGAACGGTTGGGTTC
>JAHEDC010000006.1:0-1567 GCA_024641425.1 Verrucomicrobiales bacterium
CGCGCATCCCTCCGGATGAGCGGTCGTGCAGATGAAACCTCGGATTTTGGGCTGGATGATCATGGGCTTTGGGAAAGGAGAAGGGTGGCGGCGACAACGGCCCGCCGATGCGTCCCATTGCTTACCAGCAATTCGTCCAATTACAACCTTGCGCCTCGCCTGCGGCGCGTCCCTCTTCCCCGTCTCCCATTCTCCTTTCCCGAATCCCCGAATCAACCATGCCCCTCCGTTGGCTCCCCTTCCTCCTCTTCGCCGCCTTCATCGGCTTCGTCGTTTACCTCGCCAATTCCGGACAGGGCGGGACATACTGGAGCTTTCTCGACGACATCCCCTACGGCGACAAGCTCGGGCATTTCTGGCTTATGGGCACGCTCAGCCTGCTGCTGAACCTCGCCCTCCGCGCGCGAACCGTCCGGATCGGGCCCGTAACGGTGCTCCTCGGAAGCCTCATCGTGGCGGTCGTCGTCACCGCCGAGGAATTCACCCAGATTTTCCTCCCCGGCCGCACCTTCGATCTCATCGACCTCGGCGCCGACTACCTCGGGATCTTCCTCGCTGGACGCCTCGCGGCGTGGCTTTACCGGAAACACTGAGCGTGACCGGGGAGGAACAAAACGAATCCGAACGCGCGTCCCTCGGGACAATCGGATCGCGAACACAAGAGTATCCCAACGGGGCTCCGTCCGACAACAGGCTCGCGAACTCGGAAGTATCCCAACGGGACTCCGTCCGACAACAGGGCCGCAAACGCGGAAGTCTCCCAACACGATTCCGTCCAACAACAGAATCGCGAACGTGGAAGTATCCCAACGGGGCTCCGTCCGACAACAGGGTCGCGAATGCGGAAGTATCCCGACGGGACTCTGTCCGACAACAGGCTCGCGAACTCGGAAGTATCCCAACGGGACTCCGTCCGACAACAAGCTCGCGAACGCGGAAGTATCCCAACGGGATTCCGTCCACCAGCCCAGGGTTGCGCGGGACGCGCTACCCTGGGTTCCCACCCCGAAGTGTTCTACCCCAAAGGGGTTGTGTCCCTCTGCCAGGACGCGGCGGTCAGCGGCTTTCCACCGGGTCGGGGTCGAAGGGGATTTCGAGGCGGCGGGCGATATCGGCGAGGGTCTCGGGCTTGAGGGGATTGCGCGCGCTGACCGCGAGGCGGGCTCCCTCGCGGCTCACGGCCGCATTCAGCAGGCAGGCGCGCTTCTCGGCCTCGAATTTCACCAGCGGGAGATACTGCGTCTCGCCCTCCCAGAGGAGCACGCGGGCGAGATCGTAGCCAGCCGGCTCCAGAAACTGGATCCCCGAGGTCTCCGCGCACAGCTTCCGACCCCCGAACCCGAGTCGGTTGAAGCGCCGGATCAGATCCTCGACCATCTCCGGGGTACCGTATTCCCGATTGCCCTGTTGCGTCGTGATGCCGATCGTTTCCATGCGCCACTCCGTCCCGAAGATCCGTTGCGCGCGGTCCTGCACGAAGGTGCGGGTTCCTTCCATGATCCGGGCGAGACGGCCGGGTTTCATACCGAAAACTCGAAGTTGCGGCCCGAAGCGGTCGTGGCGTCCG
>JAHEDC010000006.1:1577-35020 GCA_024641425.1 Verrucomicrobiales bacterium
AGGCGCACACCCTCCTCTCGTCCGATCTGATCAACGGTATCCTGATCCGCCCATTCCAAGGCTACGGGCAAGTCGCAAAGGTCCGCGAAACGGGCGAACTCCGCGATTGAGGCCTCGAAGGAATTGCCCAAATCCGTGCCGCGATTGATGGAATTCCAGAAATCTACGCGCGTTCTGGAAACCGTGATGGTCACGAAATCGCAATACATGGGCTTCTGTTTGCCTGTTTTCTCCTCGTAGGATACGCTTAGGGTGAGTTCAATCCAGTCCGGAAGACCCGGCACGTCGCAAGTCTCGATGATCCGCGCCATCTCGTCGAAGTTTTCCTCGCTCCCCGGCCATTCGCCGGAGAGCTTCACGCACCCGAGTGCCAGGCCCCGGAATCCTTTCAGGGGAATCTCCGGAAAGCGCAGCGAGCCGGAACCATGGTCGTAGACCAGATTGATTACGAAGGGGAGCTGGTTTTGCGCCTCGCGCAGGGGTGCGACCAAACGCCCGAGATCCGGAAGATCGGCGGCGGAGGGCCATGAAGTGGAGGAGAGGTAATGGAACATGGGAAACGATACCGATGCCTGATCCGAGACACGTCCGCAAGATAATCAACGGATCGGACAGGTGCCAAAACCATCCTGCTCCGGGCCACCGACCACCGCCTTTCCCCGGCGCGCCGGGGAGTCGGGGTGAGAACCATTCTTTCCCGATGAAGTTGCTTCCCAAAAGGAGGAGGCCCGGTGGCCTTGCCTTCGATTCAATCCCAGATGTAACGCTCGTCCCATTCCAGGCCGTGCTTCCGCAACAGGGCCCGGAATTCGTCCTGGAAAGAGAGTTGCCGGTGATGTTCGTCCTGGCGTTCCACGTAGGCGCGCACGGTCTCGGTGTTCGACGCGCTGACCGAGAAGACCCCGTATCCCGCCTGCCACGCGAACTCCGAGAGCGAGGGCGCGCGCGTCTTGATCCAGATCGAGGTCACGCGTTTGAGTTCCTTAACCCAGTCCGCCTGGGTGATTGTCCGGGCGTAGCGAGCGAGAAGGTGGATGTGATCCTCGACCCCGCCCGCAAGGATGGCCGGGCAATCGAGTTGGCCCGACGCGGAACCGAGATAGGCGTGCGTTTCGGCCCGAAGATCGGGATCGCGCAGAAAGGGCCGTCGATCCTTGGTCGAGAACACGAGATGGAGGTAAACGGCGGAAAGGGACTGCGGCATGAGGACGATGATGCACGACCCGCGCGGGGGACACAACCCCGTTGGGGTAAACGGTGTGCGGTGGGGTGACCCAGGGTAGGCGCTCGTCCCTCGCACCAACCCTGGGCTGGTGGACGGAATCCCGTTGGGATACTTCTGCGGTTCGGGCTGGCAGGCGATCCCTCGTCGGGAATACGCGAGGGCGTTGGAAGTCGGTGTGAGGCTGCGGGACAACAGCGATGATGCACAAAGGGCGGCTGGGACACAACCCCGTTGGTGTAGATGACGTTTTTGGGGGGTGACCCAGGGTAGGTGCTCGTCCCTCGCGCCAACCCTGGGCTGATGGACGGAATCCCTTTGGGATACGGCCGCGGTCTTGGCGGACTGGTAATTCCCGCCTCGATACCAAGCTCCAGCTTGGTAACGCCACCGCTCCCGAGGCTCCGGCCTCAATCACGTCGCCCGAGTTACGAGGCAAGAGCCTCCGTTCACCGGAGCGTGCCCAAGCCAGAGCTTGGGCACGAGGGAATGATCGCCGGCCCGGGCCTCCCGGCGGTGCGCGCGACCTCCGACTTCCCTATCCCAACGGGATTCCGTCCACCAGCCCAGGGTTGCGCGGGACGCGCTACCCAGGGTTCCGACCCGGAATGCGTTTTACCCCAAAGGGGTTGTGTCCCCTGACCGGGACGCGGTGATCGGGCTATCGAACGCGATTCGATACCGGGCCGACGCCGCCCTATTCCGATTCCCGCTTCGGATTCTCGTCCGGAGAAATCTTGATCTCCTCCGCGGGTTCCTCCGGTGCGGCCATGTCGCCGCTGCCACCAAGGGGCGGCAATTCCGGGAGCTTCTCCGGGATGACTTCGGGCTCGGGCATTTTCTCCTTCGCGGGTTCGACGGAATCCGGATCGGGGAAATCGGGGACCGGCACCGGTTTCGGCGCGGTTTCCGCTTCGACCGGCGCGTCCTCTGGCTCGGGCACCGCCTTCCCGCCCTCGGCGGGAAGCCCGAGCCGCGACCGCAGATACGCCGCGAGGCGCTCGGCGAGCCCGTCCTGGCCGCGGTGGAAGCGGAAGACGAGGTGGCGCTTCCGGTTCCGGTCGAAGAGGACGAGGCTTTCGTAGAGGAAATGCGACTCGTGGGTGGCCTCGCAGCCTTCGAGGTCGATGGTGTGGACGCCGCGCTGGAAGTTCCGTTTTGTCGCGAAGCAGAGGGGTGTGCCGGCCTTGTCGTGGGCGACGAGATAGCCGATCTGGTTCCGCGCGAGTCCGCTCTGACCGCGCACTTTTCCGGTCACGCCATGAACGGCCCAGGCGATCGGGCTTTCCACGCCCGTGAGCGCGTCGCCGACGAGGATCTGCTCCTCGGCGGGCAGCTTGTTCGGCAGCGGCGGCTCCAGCTCGTGCGCCCGGTTTGCGGGGACGCGCAGCTTTTTCCAGATGAGCCAGAGCATGGCCCGGATGAGGCGGAGCGTGGTCGGGGTAAAATAGACGACGAGGGCGAGGACGACGCCGAAGACGACAAGGGCGGCGAGCGGGTTGTTCACGACCAGGATGAAGCCGCCGATGACGGCGAGATCCTCGACGACGCTGGCCGCGATGTTCGAGAACGGTTCGGGCGAGGTGTTGATTCCGAGCCGCAGACCGGCCCGCGCGAGGTGGGTCAGCAAAGCCGCCGCACCCGCGCCGAGGGCGACGAGGGCCTGGAGGAAGGGCCCGGCGTCGGCCCCGAGCGCCGCCACGGCGAGCAGGACACCGCCGGCGGGACGCAGGAAAGTGTGGATGCTATCCCAGAGCGAATCGGCCCACGGCACCTTGTCGACACCGAATTCGACGAGAAAGAGGACGAGCGCGACGCCGAGGACGACGGGGTGCCCGAAGGCGTGGAGGGCTTCGATCTGGCTGGTCCAATGGAACCATTCCAGCCGCACGGCGAGGCCGGTGAGGAAGAGGGTGAGGTAGAGATTCAGCCCCGCTAGCATGGCGAGGGCGAGGACGAAGCCGGTTGTTTCGAGAAGTCCCATGGGTCTGGATGGGGTTACACGCCGGAAGGGGCGCGGTATTCTGGTAATTTAAGCCGGATTCGGCTTTTTGCCTGCCGTTTTCAGCAGGAAATAGACCACGAGGCCAAGCGCGAGCGTGCCGAGGCCGAGGAGCGATTCCTTCCGGTGCTCGCCGTTGAGGGTGTGGTAGCCGATGTAGACATTCATCGCGATGAAGAGGAGAACGACAACGGGATAGCATGGCAGACGGAAGGGCCGCGCGAGTTCCGGCTCCCGCCAGCGCAGCCAGCAGACGCCGAAAACGGTCAACGACAATGAGATCAGGAAGGCGAACTCGACATAAACGAGAACGGCCTGGAAGGAGCCGGTCAGGAGGAGCCCGATGGTGATCACGGCCTGGATGAGGATCGCGATGGCCGGCACGCCGCCGCGTGTCTTTTTCCCAAGAAACTCCAGCGCGCGAAAGTCTTGTCCCGCCACCATCCCCACCCGTGGCCCGGCCCAGGTCATGGCGCTGACCGCCGAGATGAGACCGAAGGCGATCAGCAGGCCCATCAGGTTGCCGCCTTTCTCCCCGAAGATCGATTTCGCCGCGACGAGCGCGACTTCCGGCTTGCCCGTCATGTCGGCCATCGGCGTGCTCCGAAGGAAGCCCGCGTTCACGAGGACGTAGAGCGCGGTCACGACGAGCGTGCCGCCGATGAGGGCGCGCGGAACGTTCCGCTGCGGATCGCGCACCTCGCCCGCGATGTAGGCCGCCGCGTTCCAGCCCGCATAGGCGTACGTGACGTAGATGAGCGAGACCGCGAAACCCGGCGTCCGGATCTGCTCCCAGTCACCGGCGGCGGGAAGGAACGAGACCGGCTGCGGCGATCCCATCGCGAAGGCGGCGACGATGAGGACGACGATGAGGACGACCTTTCCGACGGTCATCACGCTCTGGAAGCCCGCGCTCACCTTTACTTTCCATAAATGGACACCGGTGACGAGGACCACGACTAGCACCGAGAGAAGCTTCGCATCGAGCCCCTCATTCACGCCGTGGAGGTAGTTCCCGAAAGCCATCGCCGCCAGCGCGACCGGCGCGGCGAAGCCGACCGTCATCGAGAGCCAGCCGCCCATGAAGCCGACCGCCGGATGGTAGACCCGGCCGAGCAAATGGTATTCGCCGCCGGATCGCGGGAGCGCGGCCGTCAGTTCGGCATAGCAGAGCGTTCCCATGAGCGCGTAGATGCCGCCGAGAACCCAAAGGAGGACGAGCGGAAAGCCGGTCGAGAGCCCGAAGAGCTGGAAACCAAGGCTCGTGAAAACGCCGACTCCGACCATGTTTCCGATGACCACGGCGGCGGCGGCGAAGGGACCGACCCCTTGGGAGACGGACGTGGGTGAAGTGCTGGCGGATTCCGGGCTCATTGTTTCAATCACTTTATAATAAATCGGAGTGGAATTTACCGTAAATAGCGATTAAATCTCAAAATTCTAAGCAGCTATACTATCCCTTCATGAAATTGCCTCGAATCGCATCTCTTTTAGTCGGAATCCTCGGCCTCGTAGGCGGGCTCAGCAGTTGCACCAGCGGATCGAACGCGGGCACGGCCACAGCGAGCGCCCCGGAAGAGATCCGGAGAGCCGAGCCCGCATACGAATTCGGCGCCGACGACCTCAGCACGTCGAACGACGTCGCCCGCTTCCTCGCCGGTCTGGAATCCCGGGGCCGCTCGCCCCTCTCCGACCTGCGGAATGATCCGGTCTGGCGGAACCATGCCTCGGATATGGACACGCGCTGGAAGCGCAGCGAGATCCGGCTGTCCGAGATTCGCTCCTGGCGACGCGGTGCCCTTGGCGGCCTTTCGGCGGCGAGCAACAGCGTCTTCTACCCCTTCAGCGGCCCCGACATCCTGCATGCGTATTCGTTCTTCCCGAATGCCGACGACTACTTCCTCTGCGGCCTTGAACCCGTAGGGGCGCTCCCCGACATGCGCTCGCTCAGCCCCGGCCAGCTTAGTCTGGCCCTCGGTGGCCTGAGGACGACGGTCTCAACCGCCCTTGATTTCAGCTATTTCATCACCAAGGACATGCGCGAGGATCTCCAGCGCACGCCCCTCCAAGGCACGCTGCCCGTCATGCTCGCCTTCCTCGCCCGGAACGACCACCGCGTCATTTCCATCGAAACCGTGAACCTCGCGGCCAACGGCGCGATCACCGAGGGCGGCGGCAATGGTGTCCGCATCCGCTGCGCCGCGCCCGGTCACTCGGCCCGGAACGTCTACTACTTCCGTTCCGATCTCTCCGATGGCGGCAACGGCGGCTTCGAGGCCCTCATGGCCGCGAACCGGCCCGGCGTGACCTTCCTCAAGAGCGCCTCCTACCTCATGCACGGCGGCGGCTTCACCCGCATCCGCAATGCCATCCTCACCCACAGTTCCGCCGTCGTCGAGGATCCCTCGGGCGTTCCCTACACGTATTTCGCCGATGGGAACTGGGACCTTTCCCTTTACGGCAACTATGTCCGCACGCTCGAAATGTTCTCCGAATACTACCAGCCCGACCTTCGCAACGCCTACCTCCAGGGCAGCGCGCAACCCATCAGCTTCGGCGTCGGCTACATCTTCGACCCGAGCGAAACCTCGGTGATCGTCGCCCGGCGGCGGTAGGCGGCGCGACGCGCCCCTCGGCGACCTCGTTCGAAACCTGCGGATCACCAGCCGCGAGGCCCACTCACTTGGAGGGCTGAATTCCCGGCCCGGCCGCTCTCACAGGAGGAGGCCCCGGAATACTGGGAACTCTTACCAATAAAAGGAAAAGCGGAATCAATTCATCGGGGTGGATGGTCGGCCTCCGGCCAACACTGGAGTGCCAACGTCTTCGATTTGCTATCGAAGCGGAAAGAAAGCGGCGCCGGCGATGATGGCGGACTTCTCCGGGAGAATCCTTCGCGTCATTCGGGCGACGGGACGGACTTCTCCTTGCCAGGATTTCCTTGCTTCCTTCCCATTCTTTTTGCCTTGGCGGCTTTCTTTTCCGTGGGTTCCGTGGCGGGAACATTCACCTTCGGCAGCCACTTGGCGAGTTCCACCCGCACCGCGTCGAACTCGGCGCTCTTTCCGGCGAGATTGTTCCACTCGTAAGGATCGGCCTCATGATCGTAGAGTTCCTCGCCGCCGTCGTGGTAGCGAATGTAGCGCCAGCGCTCCGTGCGCACGGCGTGGTTGTCCTGATGGAACGTGGTCACGGCCGGGATTTCCCACGCCGCCTTGGGATCGGCGAGCAGCGGGCGGATATCGGCGCCCTCGACGTGCCTGGGAACCGGGATTCCGGTGAGGTCGCAGAGCGTCGGGTAGATGCTCATGAAATCGACGGTGCGCTCGCAGACCCCGCCCGGCACCGTCAGGCCGGGAACGACCCAGATGAGGGGTGCGCGGGTCGCCTCCTCCCAGAGGGTGAATTTCCGCCAGTGTTCCTTTTCGCCCAGATGCCAGCCGTGGTCGCCCCAAAAGCAGATGACGGTATTGTCGGCATAAACGGACTTCTCGAAGGCGTCGAGCACGCGTCCCACTTGCCCGTCAAGATAGCTCACCGCCGCAAGATACGCCTGCACCGCTTCCTTCCAGCGCCCGGATTCAAGTACCCTCGCGTGGTCGCCCATGGAACCGGCCATCCTGACCCCGGCGGGCGGCAGGTCATCGAGATCGCCCTCGCGGTGCGGCGGCAGCTCGATCTGGTCGAGGGGATGCATGTCGAAATACTTCTGCGGGACGTTCCACGGCATGTGCGGCTTGTGGAACCCGAGGGTAAGGAAAAACGGTCCGTCATGCGCGCGCCCGAGTTGCGCGATGCCGTAGCTGGCGATCTGCGTGTCCAGCACGTTTTCGTCACCTCCTTCGATCACGCCGAACGCGATACCGCCAATACTGCGGTCATCGACCCTCGGCTTTTCCTGTGTTTCCTTCCCTCCCGTTCCGGTCCATTGCTCCGGATAGCCGAGGCCGCCGTGCCACAGTTTCCCCATGCCGAGCGTTTCATAACCGGCACTCTTGAACTGGGTGACCAGCGACTCGCCGGAGGGAATGACACCCGAGTAGGGGTTCTGGTTGTCATAGACTCCGGTCACGCCGGGACGCCTGCCGCTGAGGAGGGCGGCGCGGGAAGGATTGCAGACCGGAGCCGCGCAGTAGGCACGGGTGAAGGTGACCCCCATCTTCGCGAGCCGGTCGATGTTTGGAGTCTTTGTCTGCGGATTCCGCCCGAGATGGCCGACCCAGTGGTTGAGGTCGTCGACGGCGATGAAGAGGACATTGAGTTGTTTCGCCCGCGTTTCGGTTTCCGTGCCGGACACCGTCGGTGCCAACACTCCGAGGAGCGCAAGCGCGAGAAGAAGGAATGATTGCGATTTCATGGTTATGCCATTGGAAAGAAATGAACGGCAGGCCCGGCGATTCCGCGTCGGGCATTCGTCGATCCCGGATTCCAGGCGGAGTCGCCACCTCCTTTCCAGCACTGGCTGTGAAGGGCAACAAAGGAAACACGGGGAACGCAAAGGGATCGATCAGAGGCCATCATGAGTGAAAGGGAGGTCTCCGGATTTACCTCCGGAGCACGACCAACCAGTCTTCATCAGGCTCTCCGGGAGGATTCCCGAGTAGGACGGAGCCGCCTCCCCGCACTACATTGACCGAGCCTTCCTTAAGGGCGCCGCCCGCCCGCGGGTTGAACCACTGCACCATGAAGTCACCGCTGGCAGCAGATAAGTCGAGCTCGGTGGTTCCCCCTTCTGGAAGAAAGACGAGATAGATCTCGCCGGCCTTCGCGAAAGCGTATTTCGAGTTATCGTTGGAGGGATTTCCGACGAGGGCATCGGCGTTCGCCATCTCCCAGAACGGAATCTTCTCGTCGTGGAAAAAGTCGATCGCGATCCGGCAGTAGTCCCAGGTTTTGTCGCGGCTCCGCCAGTCCTCGCAAACGAGATCATTCTGCGGCAGTTTGTATCCGAAGTAATACTCGACGCCCGCGCCCCCGGCCATGAGCGTGCCCCAAAGACAGCGCTTCCGAATGTCGTGGAGGGTGTATTTCTTCCCGCCTTCCGTCGCGGTGCCGTCCTTGCCCTCGTAACCCGGATCGGCGGGAACACCGTCGCTGGCAGGATTCTGCTCATCGTTGGCCACAATCCATGGCTTCCCGGCCTTCGCGGATTCGGTGACCCACTTCAAGGTTCGCTGGTGCGCCTGGCTCCACGAGTTCTGAAGCGAGGCTCCGGAAAGCGTTGATTTGCCGCCGAGCAGCGGGGTGTAGACTTTGTCCTGCGAACCGGGGAAGGTATGGATGACAACGGGATGGTCGTAGGGATCGGTCGCCATGAGATAGGCGGCCATATCTCGAATCTCCTCCGTGCTCTGGGTGTTCTCCTCGCCGATATTCCAGTTCAGGGCGAGGTTGTGGCCGAAGCGCGCGATCAGTTCCCGGCAGTATAGCCGACGCTCGGGGCCGAGCTTCCCGCCGTCGAGCGACTCCGCGACCCGGCCGTTGGCGGCCTCGTGCCCGCGGCGGTCGTCATCCATTTCGTTCTCCTGCATCTTGAAGTGTAGATAGAGGCCATGCGAGGTCGCGTGGTCGAAGAGAACGCCCCATTGGTCGAGCTTGGAGCAGTCGTAGTGCAGCTTTTCTCCGCGCGCGACGAAGGGCCAAATGTTATCGCCGTCTCCACCGGCATTGTAAGTGAGAAAGCTAAAGGCGTTCGCACCCTTGCCCGAGAGATAGTTGAGGGCCCCTATGAGTCCTTTTCCCTTGCCCCCCTTCCATGCAGGATCGCCGTCTCTCCAGTCTTTGACGTGGGGAGCCCAAGTCTTGAGAGGAACATTTTTCTTCCGTGCCTCGGTGTTATCGAAATCGGCATAGGCGAGAAGGGTTTCGGGCGCGTCGGCTCCGGCCTTGAGGAAGTAGTCCTTTGATCCTGCGAACTGCAGGTAGTGCTTCCCAACATAGGAAAGGCGTCCCCCCGAGCGGAAATCGGGGGCGAGCTTGTCGTTGGGAAGAATGGTAAAGGTTCCGGATTGCCCGTGGAAGGGAGCGAGATCGGCGGCCAACGCCTTTGGGGCGAGCGCCGCGCCCGGGCCCCGGCGGAAAATGACCGCATACGTCCATTTGCCCACGTTGTCGGCGGCGAAATGGACGCGCCATTTGTTCCCCGACTCGGCGGAGGTTTCGCCCGCGTTGCCGTCGGCGGCGAAGTAACCCGGCACGGTCGCGGTGCTGCCGGACTCATGGGTAAAGACAACGTCGAACCGGTAGTCGGTGAAGGGATTCGGCGCGTTGTCGCGCTCGTGCGCGTAGGGGCCGTCGACGGTCAGCGTCACTTTGTGCCACTCCTTCAATTCACCGGTAACCTCCACTTTCCCGTCCCCGTCCTTTCCGCGCGGCAACACGAGCGCGGGCCCGGTAGCCTTCAACGGCGCCGCGGCCGCGGTGGAGGCGACCATCTGCGCGACGGCGGCCTTCGTTGTCTCATCGGCGGGTGCGAAGACGAGGCGGGCGACGCGGGCGCGGCTGAATTCCTTTCCGTCCTCGGAGGCGATCTTCGAAGTGATGGCGACCACGTCGCCCTGATTGACCGCGATTCCCTTCCACGTCGTGGCGAACGCCGCCCCTTCCTCGAACGGCTGCGCCGAAAGCGGGCAGGTGAAGGCACCGGTCACCACATCGTTGATGGACACCCCGTAGGTGGATTTCCCGTCCTCCTCGCCGACGGCCTGGAGCGTCACGTCGTAACGGCCACTGGCGAAGGGAAAGGGAGCCTCCGCGCGGGCCTCCTTGTCGGTATCCGGATCGATGGCGAGCCACTTTCCCTTGTCGAGATAGTATCCGGTGCCCTCCACCGGAAAGGATCCGGCCTCCATCACCGGTTGCGAGGGATCGACCGGCGCGGGCGACACCGTTTTGGGGGCGGCGACAAAGGGAAAGGGAGCCGGGAGCGCGCCCGCCGCGGCGATGCTCGCGGGTCCGATACCCTCGGGCCGGAATGCCTTGTCACCCGCGAGAACAAAGCGGTCGACCTCGATGCCATCCTCGCGCATCGCCACCGTGAACTCGTGCGGGCCGGGCTTTTCGATGTCGAGCCAGAGTTGCATCGGCACGCCGGTGTGGACCTTCTCCGTGCGTTGGCGACAGTCCCAGTTCCAGCCGTTCTTCTGCACCGTCTGCCAGCGCTGACCGCTCTCCGGCCATTCCCCGTCGATCCCGAAATGGAGGCCGTTGTCCTCACTGGTGGTCGACCAGGCGCGCACCCAGACGTAGTAGCGACCGGGATGCGTGATGTTCACCTTGTAATGGAGCACGCCGATCTTCCCCGGGACATTGGAGAAATTCTCCCCATCGATCAGTTTTTGTCCGTGGTTGCGCCGGGTGTCGGGGAGCACCTCGAGATAGGCTCCGCCGCTCGCTCCGCCCACGTGGGGAGGATCGCCGTCGGGATTCACCTCCGGCTTTGCCCCGGAGTGGGTGAGGTACCAGGCACGTTTACCCGTGAGCGACTGCTTGAAGAAATGCTCGGCCTCGATGGCGAGAACCTGGTCCTTCTCCGTCAGGACGAGATCCTCGGCGGCAAGGGGCACGGTGAGGTCCGGGGCAGCAATGGCAGCGAAAGGACCGAGGACAAGGCCTCCACCGAAAAGCAGGGACAGGGCAAAAGTGGAATAGGGAAGGGAGTCTTTCATCGTGCTCCTTTATAAGGGAAGATTGGAATCCAAGCCATACGCGATTCCGTATAAAATCTTCAATTTCCCAGCAGTTGTTTTTGCGATGAAATCGCAGCGCGTCGATAATGGGCGTCGTGAAAGCCCGTCCCACCGTCGCCCTTCTCGTCGAGACCTCGAACCGCTACAGCCGCGAGCTGCTCCGGGGCATCCGCGCCTACATGCGCGAGCATCCCTCGTGGGCGATCCACCTCAGCGAGCAGGGCCGGGGCGCCACGCCGCCCGCGTGGCTGGCCCACTGGCGCGGCGACGGGATCATCGCCCGCATCGAAACCGCGGCCATCGCGAAGGCGGTGACCGAGGCCGGCGTTCCGGTTGTAAACGTGAGTGCGGCCGGCCTTGCCCCGGCATTTCCAGCCGTGATCAGCGATAGCGTGGCGATCGCCCGCACGGCGGCCGAGCATTTGATGGATCGGGGGTTCCGGTATTTCGCCTACTGCGGAGACGCGCGCTTCGCGTGGTCGAAGCGGCACGAGGAGAACTTCCTCGCGACCCTCGACGACGCCGGACACAGTGCCGTCGCCTTTCGCACCAACCCGCGCGACTTTGCCAACTGGGCCGCCGAGCACAAACGGCTGCGACGCTGGATTTCGGAGCTTCCAAAGCCACTCGGCATCATGACCTGCTACGACATCCGGGGCCAGCAGGTTCTGGATGCCTGCCGTGAGCTGGGTCTCCGCGTTCCCGACGAGGTCGGTGTCATCGGCCAGCACAACGACGATCTTCTCTGTGAACTCTGTGATCCCCCGCTCTCCAGTGTTATTCCCAATGCCCGACGCGCGGGCTATGTGGCCGCCGAAATGCTCGGACACATGATGAAGGGCAGGCAAGTGCCAGCTAAGGTGACCGCGTTGCCCCCGGTCGGAGTCGCCACCCGGCAATCGACGGATGTGGTCGCCCTCGACGACCGTCAGATCGCCGAAGCCGTTCGCTTTATTCGCCGCCATGCCTGCGAGAATATTTCCGTGAGCGACGTCCTGCGCGCAGTGCCGATGTCGCGCACCCTTCTGGAGCGGAAGTTCCAGAAGCTGCTCAAGCGCACCCCTGCGTCGGAGATCATCGCCTGTCGCATCCGCGCCGTCGGCGATCTCCTTGCCACCACGACCCTGACGGTGGCCGAGATCGCCGAGCGCACGGGCTTCTCCTCGCCGGAATACCTGAGTGCAGCCTTCCGCCGGGAGACCGGGCGGACTCCCCGCGACCACCGAAGGGCGCATGCGGTCGCGCACGGATGAGACAGGATAGCGAAGGGGGGGAACGCTCGAATTTGATTCTTGCGGCCTCGGATCCGCGACGTCTAAGTTCCTCGTCATGAGTTCCTTCTCCCATGCAACGCGTCCTTCGCTCCCGGCAACGATCCGGCGCGCCCTCCTCTGCGGGCTGATTTTGTCCAGCGGACTCATTGCACGGGCGTCAGCGCTCGACTACAAGCGCGACATCCTGCCGATCTTCAGGGAAAAGTGTTTCGACTGCCACGAGGGCGCGGGAGGAGAAAAAGTGAAGGGCGACCTGCGGCTCGATGATCCCGCTCATTTCCTCAACCGCTTCGCAAAGAACGATGTCGTCATTCCGGGAGATTGGGACGCGAGCTACCTTTTCGTGACCCTGACGCTTGAACGCGGAGCGAAGGGAGCAATGCCCCCGAAAGGAAAAGGCGAGGCCTTGAAGCCGGACGAGATCATGAAGGTTGCGCAGTGGATTCATGAGGGGGCCCGGATCGAGGGCGAGCAAGGGGAACCCGGTGCCAGAGAACTCGACCCCGGGAAGATACTCACGTTCAAGGACGGGGCGTTGGTGACCGAGCGCTTCGGCACGGAATCCGATGATCCGCCGGCCAAGGAAACCCCCGCCCCGAAACAGCGGGAATGGGTGAATTCCGAAGGCAAGAAGATCTCGGCCGCCTTCGGTGGCGTCGAAGGCGACAACGTCATCCTGCTCCGTGGCGACGGCAAGGCCTTCAAGTATCCCCTCGCGAAACTTTCGGCACAAAGCCAAAAGGATGTCAGGGATTTCGAGAGCCAGGCAAGGGAGTAAACGGCAACCCTGTCACTGTAAAAGACCGAACGTAAGAACGCTGCATTCTTAGCATCCGTCGGTGGATCATCTCCCCGCTCGATCCCCTCTTCCGGGCGAGACGGAGGCTTCAAGCACCAATCGATAACACCCTTCGGAGGACACCGTTACGGTGCCGGAACATCGATCCAGTAGGCACGGCAGGACTTCCGGGCGGGATCGACGAGGGTCTTGCATTCGCAGGTGCCGTTTTCGATCTCCTCCGTGCTGTCGCCGGGTTGGGCAGGGACGCGGACGGTGCCGTCGTCACTGAGGACGAGGATTTCCGATTTGTCGGGATAGACGATGAGGGCCTCGGGATTGAGGTGGTCGAAGCCGCGCACCGCGAAAGGAGCCTCGGAGGGTTCGCCGCTCCAGCGGAAGAGCTTGGAATTCTCGTCGCCACCGGAGGGTCCGGCGATGATGAGGTAGCACTTGTGGAAAGTCGAGTATTCCATGGCCCGGAAGCCGAGGCCGCCGAGATCGAGGAGGATCGGCTCGCCGAGTTGCGGGAGCGCCCCGGTTTCGACAACGGCTTTCGGGTTCTCCATGGGGACGAGGAGTCCCTTGCCGCCGGGCCGGGGATTGCGGAAGCCGAGGAGGAGCCGTGATCCATCGGGAGAGGCGCAGAGGGATTCGATATTCATCCCCTCCTCCTT
This sequence comes from Verrucomicrobiales bacterium, assembly GCA_024641425.1. Lineage (GTDB taxonomy): Bacteria > Verrucomicrobiota > Verrucomicrobiia > Verrucomicrobiales > DEV007 > JAHEDC01. Next base: position 15,219 of record JAHEDC010000006.1, read on the forward strand.
GGGCGCGAGCTCCTTTCCCTCGTCGCCCTTGACCTTGCCCACGGTGCTGACGAGGTCGATGCCTTTCAGCGCGAGGAGCGGATTGAGAAGTTCGCGGCAGGGCTTCCCGACCGGGACGATGGCCTCGCCCGCGTCCTTCGGGGCGGTCGTGGCGAAGAAACGGTAGCGGCTGGCACGCCATTTCCCACTTTTGCTCCGCCCATGGGAGGTGATCCAGTAAAGCGTGTCCCCGACGCGGGTCGCGCCCTCGATGTCGGTCTCGGGGTTTTTCGCGCCGGCGACGCCGAGGAAGTCGTCGAGAGGATATTGGGCGACGGGCAGACCGGGCTCGGCGAGGCGGTAGACGCGGAGGACATTGGTCTCGTCGTCGGCCACGACGATGGATTCGTTCCCGATGGCGACGGCTCCGGAGGCGTCGCACAGGCCCCTGAAGACAAGGGCCCCCTCGTCGGCAGCGGCTGGGACTTCATCGCGCCCGCAGGCGGTGCCGAGGAGGGCGAGGAGGATAGTGGGGAGGAGGGTTTTCATGGTTGAGGTGGAAATATCGAATCGAATTCGCCGATGGCAACGAGGGCTTTCCGGTATGGGCTGGGCATGGGAACGGTGGCGAGGGCGTCTTCGACGAACCAGGCGTGGTGCGGCGGCAGGGGCAGAGCCGGATCGAGCGTGTGCGCGTGGACGTGAAGGGTGACGCGGTGGTGGGTGATCGTGTAGCGGGATTTCAGGACAACGGGGAGTCTTTCCCACGAAATGCCGTCGGGAAAGGCGGGGAGTTTCCAGAGCCCGCCGCGTCGGCGTTCCTGCTCCTGCTGGAGTAAAAGCGCGCCTCCGGAACGGACGAGTCGGACGTGCTCGTCGAGGTGGACGGTGGCGGTGCGCGCCTTTTTCACCGGCAGGGCCTCGGGATCGCGGGCGAGACAGAAGCCGAGGACGGGGCAGACGTCGCAGGCAGGCTTGCGCGGGGTGCAGGCGATCTGGCCGAGTTCCATGAGGGCGGAATTGTGGGCACGCGCGTTTTGCTCCGGCACGAGGGCGGCGGCCCAGGCCCAGAGTTGTTTCTGGCCGGGGCCGTCGTCGATGCGCCCCTGGAAATCAAAGAGCCGGGCGAGGACGCGCGCGATGTTGGCCTCGATGATCGGTTCCGGATGGCCGTAGGCGAAGGTGGCGACCGCACCGGCGGTATACCGCCCGACGCCGGGAAGGGCGAGGATTTCCTCCGCGGTGGCGGGAAAAACGCCGCCAAGGGCCTCCTCGATGTGGCGGGCGGCGCTCTGGAGATTTCGCGCTCGGGAATAATAGCCGAGGCCTTCCCAGGCGCTCAGCACCGCCTGCTCGGGCGCGGCGGCGAGAGTGCCGGTGTCGGGGAAAAGCCGCATCCAGCGCTTGTAGTAGCCGCGATCAAGCACGGTGGCGACCTGCGTCTGCTGGAGCATGACCTCTGAAACGAGGACGGCGTAGGGGTCGCGGGTACGCCGCCAGGGATAGTCGCGCGCGCCCTCGTCGAACCAGCGCGCGAGGGCCTCGCGGAAGGCGTCGGCCCGCGCGAGGGCGGGCGGCTGGGGTGATTTCTTGTTTCCGGGCATGGGATTTTCGTGGTATCAGCGGGCCGCATGACGCCGCCGACCACCTACACCGCGCCGCTCGATTCCGGGCAGGCGAAGGCCCTCAAGCAACTGCTGGAGCGCGAGAACTTCAACTTTTCCGAGAAACCCTACGCGCTCTTTTCCGCCGCGCGGGGAAAACTGAATGTCACCGTCTACGAAAAGGGCCCGAAAGTCCTCGTCCAAGGGAAGGATACGGGCGATTTCGTGCAGTTTTACCTTGAACCGGAAATCCTCGGCGAGGCAAAAATGGGATACGAGGAAGTCTATTATCCTGATCGCTATACGCCGCACTTCGGCATCGACGAGAGCGGCAAGGGCGACTTCTTCGGCCCGCTGGTTATCGCCGGCGTCTATGTGGACGGCGACATTGCGCGGTCGCTGGCCGAGGCGGGAATCCAGGACAGCAAACGCATCACATCGGATGCTCGCATCCGGGCCTTGGCCAGTGCCATCCGCAAGACGCGTGGCATCGCCTACGATGTCCTCACCATCAAACCGGCCCGCTACAATGAAATGTACGCGGAAATCGGCAACCTGAACCGGCTTCTCGCCTGGGGGCACGCCCGGGTCATCGAGAACCTTTGCGAAAAACGCCCCGATTGCCCGCGGGCGTTGTCCGACCAGTTCGCGAACCCGCGTGAGATCGAGCGCGTCCTGAAGGCGAAAGGGCGGCGGCTCGAAATGGAACAACGAACCAAGGCGGAGTCCGACCCCGCAGTGGCGGCGGCTTCGATCCTGGCGAGGGAAAGCTTCATCGACTGGCTTCGGGACCACGGCGAAACGCCGGGCATTCCCCTCCCCCGCGGGGTTTCCTCCGAAGTGAAGGCAGCCGCCGCACGGATTGCCGCCGCACGGGGCGTGGCAGGACTCGCCGGTTACTGCAAAATGCATTTCAAGACCGCGTCCGAACTGAAGTAGCGGACCTGCCGCCGGGCGCCTCGATTCTAAAAATTCAAAAATCAGTTGGTAATCGCCCTCCGAGGCGGTATCTGTCTCCACCGTTGCCCCGTATGTGAGGGCAAGGTAAGGAAAGCCCCGTCCCTATCCCTAATAGCCGGAATTCGACCCCATTACAGAAATGCAGACGATCACGAAGCGTGACCTTGTGGTAAAGATCAGTAACGAGACTGGAATGACCCAGCAGCAGGTATTCGATGTCATCCAAAAGACGCTCGATACCGTCATCACCTCCCTCGCAACCGGCGACGAGGTGGTGCTGCGGAATTTCGGTTCCTTCCAGGTGCGGAAGACGAAACAGAAAATCGGCCGGAACCCGAACCGCCCCGGCACCGACGTCGTCATCCCGCCGCGCGCCGTGGTGAAATTCAAGCCCGGCAAGGAGATGAAGGAGAAGGTCGCCAAGTTGCTTCCCGAACTTCGGGAAGGCGACGCATAGCTCGCACCGAGGCGGTTTGACCTTCGATTTCCGGGGCTGCCCACTGGCAGCCCCCGAGCAAGGTGGCACCTGAAAAGGCAGCATTGACGTGTTTAATGCTTTCTTTGAAAAGCGGTCTTGGCAAAGCAACGCTCCCGCGTTAAAAACATGTGATGAAAACCCGTCGCTTCCCTGACCTGTCCTGTTTCTTTCTGCTCCTCGCCTCCGTAGGCGTTGCCCACGCGGACGTTGGGGTCGGCGCAATGCCCATCGAGGGAGCGGAGACGATCATCGACGGCTCGCGAGAAATGCTCGACGCGAAATGGATTTACTGGGAAGGCCCTGGCTTTAAGTCCGCGATGCCGATCAAATGGAAGATCGTGGAGGATCCGACCGAGGAAGGCAAAACGGTGGTCATGAGCGACGATCCGGTGGCGGCCGGCGGCAAGTACGGCTCGGCGGACATCGTGACGAAAAAGGAATACCGTGATTTCCGGCTCCACATCGAATTCCTCGTCATGAAGCCGGGCGGGAACAGCGGCGTTTACCTCCAGAATCGTTTCGAGATTCAGGTTCTCGACGGCGACAAGACCAAGCACGGAATGGGGGCAGTCATCAACGAGACGGAATCGCCCTATGAGGCCTACACGGGAGTGGGCAAGTGGAACGCGTACGACATCACTTTCCGTACGGCCCGCTTCAAGGACGGTAAAATGGTCGAAAAACCCCTGGTGTCGATGTATTTCAACGGCAAGAAGGTGCACCTCAACCAGACCATCAACAAGGTATGGGGTGGTCCAAACTCGGGTCTCGATGGTGGAAACGACGACGGCAATGGCATCACCGATCGCCCGGGTGGCCTTAAGCTTCAGTGCGAGGGACACGATGTGCGTTACCGGAATACCTGGATCAAGGAACTGAATCTCGAGAAGCCGGACACCGATTTCACCGAATAGGAGGCCATAGAGCTCCCCGTCGGCCTCTGCCTAGGAAGGCTGGGGAGCAGGATCGGTACCGCCGCCTGAGGTGGGAGTCTTGTCCACGGTTTCGTCCCGACGATCCCAGCGAGCGATGTATTCGATGGCAATCTGTTCCCCGGTGGTATCGCGGAGGATCTGAATGTTGCAGTGGCAGGAACAGAGCGAGCCATCCGCCCGGGCGAACTCCAGCGGATAATCGCGCAACACGCCCCCCGCGTTGAGCTGCTCCATCACGCGGTCGCGCTCTCCAGGCTGCTCGAAGAAAGTCGCGATATTGAGCCGCTCGATAAAGCGGCGGGAGCCGAGTTGGAGCATCCGGACGGCCTCCTCGTTCACGAGCTGAATCTCCCCACCCGGCCGCGTGAGGAAGTAGGCGTCCTGCATGGTCTCAAAGAGGTTGCGAAAGGTCGACTCACTTTTCCGGAGCGAGTTCTCCGCCTCCCGCCGCAGCGCCAATTCTTTCGCGAGGCGTCGATTCCAGACAAGGATGACCCCGATGATCGAGAGGGCGAAGAGCAGGGCGATCAAGCCGATCTTCCAGACTCGGCTCCAAACGGCGGCTCGCGAGAAGTCGACGAGAATCCACTTGTCATAAATGCGGAGCCTGTCCTCCTCGGTGATGGTCTTCAGGGCCTTGTTCAGGACGGACTGCAATTCGGGCGCATCCTCGCGCACGGCGAAATGCAGGTCGAACCGCTCGTTCGTAAGCCCTGCGATCTTGAGGTTCGCGAGACCGTTCGTTTTGATGAGGTGGGCGGCGACGCCGAGGTTCTCAATCGTGGCATCCGCCTTGCCTCCGGCTACCATGCGCATGGCGTCCAGCGAGGTTTTGGTCGGGACGAGCGGAATTTCCGGATAATTCTGTTTGAGAAAAAGCGTCGGCGCATAGTCGGCCGGCCCCGCCACGACGAGCGATTCCTTCTGCATTTGGGCGAGGCTGGTGAAGAAAGGCCCATCCTGGCGTACGATCACAGCGGCCGGGAGGGAGACATAGGGCTCGGTGTAGAGCGCGCTGAGGTTTCGTCCCTTGATCGGGGCGACGCCCGGGGCAAGATCGATTTCCCCTCTTTTCAGCATCTCCATGGTTTCCTGCCAATCTCCACTCGGGATATATTCCAACCTCACGCCCAGGCGCCCGAAGACGAGAGCAAGAAAATCAGCATCCACGCCTTCGATGCCCCCTTCACCGCTGAAGGAGAAAGGAGGCCAAGCCGGATCGGCGCTAAAGCGAAGAACTTGATGGCGATCCAGCCAGGCGTGCTCTTCCGGGGTGAAAGTCAGGTCACCGGAGCGTTGCAACGCCTGCCCCTGCGAAAACGCGGAACTCAGTTGCAGGAAGATTGCAACGAACTGGATGCCCCAGTGGCAACCCGCGCGCAAATAACACGAAATACCCGCCATAACGTGGGATCATAGACGAATCCCCTTGCGACGGGCAAGCAACAATGCGTTTCTTTGGAACGCCTCTATTCCGGCGTGCCATCGGCATTCGCCCCGAGGATGGCGTCCCGGGCCGACTTCGCTTCCGCAGCGAGGGATTCAAGCGCGGTGGCACAGTCGACGAACGTCTTGCGATTCGGATCGCCCTCGCCTGCAGCCACTGCGAGGTCAAAGGGGCCCTGAAGGGCCCGGGCCGCAAGGATCACCTTGTTCACGGCCTCACGGAGGGCGGCCCCCTGTTTCGCATCCCGGGCTTCGACGACGGCAATGAGGCCGGTTCCCTGCACCCGCATCCCGGAATCACGGTCTGTGCCGAGATAAGCGCCCGCCATGATATTGGCGATGCCCGCCGCCGGATGAAGGACGTCGAGTTGGGTCAGATTGCTGAAGGGCGATTCCGCGACGGCGCCGTCCCCCGATTCGAGGGGCTTTCCAAGGCGCTTTCCAGCCAACTCCACTCCGGCCAGGGTGGCCACCGAATCCAGAACCCGCCCTTGCACGGTGTCCGCGGGGAGCTTTAGGAACGACGCGCGATAGCCTGCCGTGGTCTCGGGATTCCACTCCGCCGCGAGGGCGTCGAGCTGGGACGATAGGATCTCAGCGCAGGCGACGACATAATCCGCCCGGCGCGCGCCCATCGGACTATCCGCGAGGAAGTCCGTGAACGGCCGTCTGCCCGCGCCGTTCGCGTTCCCCCGCGGCCCCCAGAGGAGAAACTCCAGGGCGTGGAATCCCGTGGCCACGTTTCCGGCCCCGCCCTTTCCGTTCAACGAGGCGAGCAGCGTCGCGTCAATCACGGGATAGGAAGCGGTATCGACAAGAATCGAAGCCTTCGCGCCATCGATGAAATCAGGATTCACCGCGCCGTTGATCGCGGACACGGCCGGTTTTTCCCCGCTGTCGATAGGACCATCCGCGAAGCCGAAGACTTCCGCCTGGAGGAATGGGGCGCGGGCCTCGACCCATGCCAGCCGGATGTAGGCGAGGGAAAGGGCGTTCGGTTCACGCTTCAAGGTCGCCGCCGCTTCCTTGAGCTGGGCGGCGGCGGCAGCGGCATCGGAGTATGTCTGAAAAGCGATGTCCACGTAGGTGCGGGCAAAATTGGCCGCCGTCACGGACTCGGCGCCCGGTGTGGGAAGGGTAAAAGCAAAAAAGCCGAGGGCGGCGGCAAGCGGGGAAAATCGAGTCTTCATGGCCGCAATCTATCTTCGCATTGCAACGGGGCGGCAAATGATTTCTGCTTCACGGCATGAGGAGCAGCCCAGAGTTGGAAAAACATGTCGCAGCGCTCCGCGCATGCACGCTCTGTCCGCGCATGCACGGTCCGCCCGTCAGCGGGGGGGCAGTCGTATCGCGCGTGATGCTCGTCGGCCAGGCCCCCGGCGACAAGGAACCGTTCCTCCAGCGACCCTTCGCGTGGACGGCGGGAAAGACCCTCTTCCGGTGGTTCGCCGAGCACACGGGCGTCAGCGAGGACGGTTTCCGCGAGCGCGTCTACATCGCCGCCGTCTGCCGCTGCTTTCCGGGCAAGAACCCGCGTGGAGGCGACCGGGTGCCCGATCCCGAGGAAATCGGACGCTGTTCGGTCTGGTTGGAGGCGGAAATACGTTTGCTTGATCCCCAACTCATCATCCCGGTAGGAAAGCTTGCCATCACCCGCTTTTTGTCCTTTTCGAAGCTCACGGAGGTCATCGGTGACCGTTTCCGGATCGAAGTCGGCGGCGCGAGGCGCGACGTCATTCCCCTTCCCCACCCGAGCGGGGCCAGCACCTGGCATCGTGGCGAACCCGGACGCTCGCTTACGGCGCGCGCGCTGGAACAAATCCGCTCCCATCCCGCTTTCAAGCGTATCGTGGATCCATGCGCGTGATCCCCATCCTCGGTGCCCTTTTCCTCGCCTGCGGCTGCGGGGAGGAGGGAAAGTCGCCCGCTGCCCCTGCGCCGAAACCGGAGGCCCAGGTCATCGAGCTTTTCCAAGCGGATACCCTGGAGGGCTGGAAACCCCTCGACGACCTCATCGGCGGCGGAGGTCCGGTCTCGATGGAGGATGGCGTCCTCACCCTCGGCGAGGGTAATCCCATGAACGGCATCGTCGTCGATTCGGCGGGCTTCGAGATCCCGGAATCCGCCTATGAGATCGAAGTCGAGGCGATGCGCGCCGACGGGCGGGAGATCTTCTGCGGCCTCACGTTCCCTGTCCCCGGTCGCGATGCCTGCGTGACCTTCATCGCCGGCGGCTGGGGCGGCGGTACGACCGGGATCTCCAGCCTCGACGGCCACGATGCCTTCAGGAACGAGACGATGAGCGTTCAGCGCTATGAGAACGGAAAGTGGTATACCATCCGCATCCGCGCCGAGCCCGATTACCTCCAGGTCTGGATCGACGGGCGCTCCGTCGTCGCGGTCAATATCGGGAACCGTCAGATTGGGATGCGCTCGGGCGAAGTCGAGGAATGCCAGCCCCTCGGATTCATCACCTGGAACACAACGGCCAAATTGCGGAATCTCCGGCTCCGCCGTTGAAAACCGAAACTTCCTTGAACAACCCGGGCCAATTAACCGTCTAAGTCGAACATGAAAGCCACCTTCGCCCTGCTGTTCGCCTCGCTCACCCTTCCCGCTCTTTCCTTCTCGCAGGAACCCGCGCCCCGTCGGCGTCCGGTTCTCCCGCAGACAAAGCCGCTCCAGGCCCCTCAAGTTCCACCCGTGCCTCGGCAGCCCCAACCGGAAACCGCCGCGTCGATTCCTGCGGAGAACATCACCCTTTCGCTCAGTGGGGCGCTTGGCGAGGGCCTTCCGATCGATGTCTCGCTCACCGGGTGCGGCCGGGAATTCCGCTGCGAGATCACGATGGGCTCGGTCACGATTGGGGAAGATGAAATCCCGGTCATCGGCAGCCTCAGTTTCACGGTCACCGTGCAGGACGGCGACCGAATCGTCCAATACAGCGTCGGCTACCGGATCCCGACGCCCACGGCCACCAACCGGGGCCCGCAGGTCATAAACACGAGCATCAGCTACCAGGAAATGGTCGTCACCGGCGAGGCCCGGTGCGTCCTCGACAAGGACGTCCAGATCTTCAAGAACGGCGAGACGGCGCTCACGTTGAAAATCACCAAGCCCTGAGGCGGCGTGTCAGTTTCTGGAGGATCTTGCATCCTCGACCACGCAGCGGATCGTCGCCTCGACCTCCTTGTCCCCGAGCATGACCTTGATCGGATAGGTCACACCGGAGCGGCCCTTGAGGACGAGCGGTGTCCGCGTGATGCTCGTGCTCGCCATCAGGGACTTGTTCTCGGTCAGGATGACTTCGACTTCCTTCCCGAAAGCGCTCCGGGCCTTCGTCACGATGGAGCCGGTGCCCTCGCCGTAGCCGGCGACCGCGGGCCTCGCGTCATGGTAGCGGATCTCCGCTTCCAGAATGACGAGCCCGTCCGCTGAAATCTTCGGTGTTCCCTCGATCTCCCAGCCGATGTCATCGAGCTCGAAGGCGCTCGGATTCACTGGAGTAACGGGAAACGAGGACGTCGGCTGGGTGGTGAAAAGGACCGGTTTGTCGTTCCGGGGGACTTCCGCGCCGCTGACGAGCATCGATCCGTCCTCGCGGTAGGTGATCGCGGGGTTCCCGAGGATCTCCGGAGGCAAGAATTCGATGGGAGCAATGAACTCACCGAAGCTGGAGGCCGTGAAGGTTTTCCCAGGCGTGGCAAAGAGCGCGATGTCGGCACCGGCTTTCGGCTTCGATGCTTCCTTCCGGGAGAGTAACGTGCGCCTCCCCTCGGCTTCGCCGCTTGCAGCCGCTTCGATCCGTAACTCGATGCGGATGCGTCGCTCGCCTCCAAATACCGATGAAAGGGAAGCCAGGGTGAGCGCGAGGAGCAAAATCGGCGTTTTCATGGTGCGAGCATGGCAGGGTTCGCATCCGGCTCGAAGACAAAACCCGTCCCGCGCCCTGTTCGCGTTCCGTTTCTTGACAATGGGTCGCCAAGGCCGTCCTTTCCGCCGCCGTGTCATCGCGGGCACCTTGCCTTCAGCGGCCCTTTTCTTCTACCCTAGCCACCACCATGACCTTCGAAATCGGGATCGTTCTCGCGCTTCTCGTCGCGGCGGTGGTGCTGTTCGCGACGGAGAAGCTGCAGCCGGATGTCATCACCCTGCTGCTGCTCTCGCTTCTCATCGCGACGCGCATTCTCACCCCGTCGGAGGCCTTTTCGGGATTCAGCAGCGAAATCGTCGTCATTTTGGGTTCGGTCTTTGTCCTTGGCGGGGCCTTGCAGAAGGCGGGTGTGCTCGAGTTCCTCGTCGGCCGTGTCGTAAAATGGGCCGCCGGTGGGCCGAGGCGTCTCGTGGCCTTCCTCATGCTCTCTTCCGGCGCGGCCTCGGGCTTCATGAACAACACGACGGTGGCCGCGATGTTCGTCGCGCCGGTCACCGCGCTGGCGAGACAGTCAGGAATCAGCGCCTCGAAGCTTCTCATGCCCATGGCCTTCGCCGTCATCCTCGGCGGCACCTGCACCCTGATCGGCACCTCGACGAATATGGCCGTGAGCGGCTACCTCGCAAAATCCGGCCTCGAACCACTCCACATGTTCGAACTGGCTCCGATCGGTGCCATCCTCCTTCTCGCGGGCGTCCTCTTCATGGTGCTCCTCGGCGGGCGCCTGCTGCCCGGCCATCCCGATGATTCGGTAACCGACGCGGCGAAACTCCGCCAGTACCTCGCCGAAGTCATGGTGCTCGGAAACTCCCCGCTGGCCGGCGCACGGGTCGCCGATTCCCAACTGGCCCGCGCCGGCTTCCGGATCGTGCAGGTCAGCCGCGACGGCACCGTGCTTGTTCCCGACGCGGGCACCGTGATCGCCAGCGGGGACAGCCTGGTTGTGGAAGGCGACGTGGAAGCTCTCCGGCGGATCGAGTTGATCGAGGGCCTGGTCTTTCAAGGCAAACTCGATCCGGACGAGGTCGAAGCCCGCGCGGAAACGGCGGACGCGGGCATCGCCGACGCGGTGATTCTTCCCCGTTCGGAATTGGCCGGGAGCACCCTCGAAGCCGTCGATTTCCGGCAACGTTACGGCCTCACCGTCCTCGCGATCAATCGCGCCGGACAACCGGTCTTCGAGAACCTCGCCGAGGTCACCCTGCGCGAAGGCGATGTTCTCCTGCTCCACGGCGACCTCGCGCGCATCGAGTCTCTGCAGCAGACCAGTTCCCGTCTCCAGGCTCTCGGCGGATCGGTCGAGGCCCGCGAACCGGACGCTACCGGGAAAGGAGGCTCGACGGCGGAAATCTTCGACAAACGTCGCATCCTCGCCCCCGCGCTCTTCGTGGCCGCGCTTCTCGCCGGTGCCTTCGGCTGGGTGCCGCCGGCCGGCGCCTTTCTCATCGGGGCCGTACTCGTCATTGTTTTCGGTTGCCTGAACGCCGAGGAGGCCCGCGCCTGTATCGAGTGGCGGATGCTCATCCTCGTCGGCGGGATGACCGCCTTCGGACTTGCCATGGATCGCACCGGTGCCGCGGCATTGGTCGCGCAATGGGTCGTGGCCGCCCTCTCCCCCTTCGGCGTTCTCGCCGTACTCGGCGGCTTTTTCCTCCTCACCGTCGCCCTCACCCAACCGATGTCGAATGCCGCCGCCGCCCTCGTTGTCGTTCCCGTCGCCATCAAAGCCGCCCACGAAATGGGAGCAAACGAGCGCAGCTTCGCCATCGCCGTCATGCTCGCCGCCTCGATCTCCTTCATCGCCCCGCTCGAGCCTGCCTGCGCCCTCGTCTACGGCCCGGGCAAGTACCGCTTCCGCGACTTCATTCGCGTCGGCGGCCTCCTCACCCTCCTCCTCGCCCTCATCGTCCTTACCCTGCTCCCGGTGTTCTGGAAGCTCTAGGGTCGCGCTCAACCTTCCAGGCCCGCCCGCCTCATCGCTTCGGCCTTATCCTCCACCCGGCGCTGACGGATTCCCGCGATCGCGGGCACGGCCGCCACACCGAGGCTAATGCCGCCGTAGAGCAGCAGCACGAAAAGAACCCCTCCGCCGAAGGCGGCGTTTTCCCCTTCCATCGCGAACAGCGAGGCTCCGATGAGGACGCCGAGGCTGGTGTTCTTCATGCTCGACTCGATGCCCAGCGCGGTGGAATCGGCGTGCGAGAATTTCAGCACATGGCGCGAGCCCCGCAGGATGAGGATCTGAATGATCAGGCAGTAGAGGAGGACAACGATCGGAATCCGGGACCCGTAGGATCCGACTTCGATGTGGCCGCTCCCGATCGAGCCGACGACGAGGATGACCAGCACGAGCAGGCTCGCGCGCACCAACCACTTCGAGCCGTTGAGCGCCCATGAGAGTGGGATCGCGCGACCGAGCACCATCCCGGCGCCCAGGGGGAGAAGGAGAAAGAGAAGGATCTCGCGCATGATGGTTCCCACCGGCATCACGATCTCCGGTGGCATGTGCTCGGCCGCGAACAGGCGGAGAATCAGCGGAGCGCTCAAGAGCGCGAGGAGGGTCATCACGCCGGTCAGCGCGACGGAAAGGGCGACGTTGCCCTTGCCGAGATAGGTGTAGACGTTCGACATCGAGCCTCCCGGCATCGCCGACACCATGAGGAAGCCGACCGCGATCTCCGGCGGCAGGGCGATCACGAGGAGCATGGCCACGGTGAGCACCGGAATGCCGATCAACTGGTAGAGCACGCCCACGAGCATCGGCTTCGGCTCCAGCACGATCTCGACGAAGGCGCGCGGACGGGTCACAAGCCCCATGCCGAACATCGCCAGCACGAGCTGCGCCGAGGCGACGAGGTGGTGGTAGCGGGGATAATGTTCGAGCAGTTCCTTGATCATGCCGTCTCGTGGCAAACGGCGGACCTTGCGACGGCAAGCGCCGGAGCGCAAGCGAAGTCGTCATCCCAGAAGCGCGTTGAGCCGCTCGGTTTCGGGGATGACGAAGGGATACCTCTCGCTGAAGGGATGCTTCTCGATGCCCGCGAACTCCCGGAGGGCGAGATGGATGTGTTCGGGGCGGATGCGGAGGCCCTTCTCGGCGTCGTCCTCGAGGGCGAGGGTCTGGGGATTGATCGGAACGAGGAACTGGCCGTCGTCGGTTTTTCCGATGACGCGGTTACCCTTGACCCCAGCTCCAAGGAACATCATCGAACCGATGGACCAGTGGTCTTTCCCCTCGCCCTTGTTGTAGTTGGGGGTGCGGCCCATCTCGCTCTGCATGACGACGACGAGTTTGTCCCGGATGCCGAGTTCCTCCGCGCGGCGGAGGGTGTAGTCGATACCCGCGAGCAGCTCCGGGATCAGATCCATCTGGTCGCGGTCGTTGTTGGCGTGGCTGTCGAACTGGCCGATGGAAAGGTTCGCCGAAACACAGACCCCGGCCTTGAAGGAAGCGAGGGCAATCTCCGCCTGCTGGGAAAGCCGCGCCTTCGGGTTTTCGGCGGGAATGAAGGGGGTGACCCGCTGGAGCGCCTTCGCATTGAGTTGGGCAGCGTAGAGCATGCTCTCGGATCTTTCGACACGCGGGAGCCGGGCGCTCGCGAGGCGGGTGTCGCGCTGCCCCTTGAGCGCGGCCTCGATCCGCGCCTCGACGAAATCCTCATGGAAGGGAGAGGCGGGATTGCCTTCGACATAGTCGGCGTTGGCGATGAGCTTCAGCGTTGGCAAATACGGCACGCGGGCCATGGGGACAAGGTTACCCGTCGCGGAGTAGTTCCCGAAGGTGAGGAAGGCGAGCGGACATGCCGGGCCGTTGCAGGCTGCGACGAGCGCGGCGAAAGTCGGGTAGGCGAGGCTGTCGAGCTTGCCCGTCGCCATGTAACGGGAACAGGGTGCATGGTTGTTGACCGAGTAGTCGAGACCATTGAGGACAAGTAACTCCCTGCCATAGCGACGGAAGAAGTCCTCGTTGCTCAGGCCTTTTTCCTTCGCGATATGCGCCGTGTTCGGAGCGTAGCGAATGTTTCCCTCGGTGAGGATGTCGCCTTGTTTGTAAAGGCGGTTGATCTCCCCGACGCCTTTCGGGTCCATAAGATAGGTCGTGTCCCACCCGCCGGAAGCATTGAAGACAACGTAGTACGGCCCGCCGTAAGGATCGGGCTCCCTCGTGGCCGCGCGCGCCACCCTTCCGACAGGTGCCGCCACGCCGAGCCCGGCGAGACCGCAGAGTTTGAGGAAATCACGTCTCATGATGGTCGGTTATTCATAAAGGAATTCATGTTGCCGGAGAAGATAGGTGACCACAGCTCGCCAGGCCCTGTAAGTGTATAGCGGATCGGACACGCGCTTTTCTTCCTTGCTCTCCCGGCAGGACCAGATCTCCAGTTCCTCGAAGCCCTTCGGCTTGCTCCGGGCGTCCTCGATCACTCCCGCGAAAAGCGCAAACGTACGGTCAACCTCCGGGGCGTCGACAGTCTCACGTCTTCCAAGCAGATGCTCGTGCAGATGAACGATGGCGGCCCGGATTCTCGCCTCCGCCTCCGCACCACCGGGCACCACATCGGGTTCGATGCCGGGGAAAAGCCGTCGCTTCTCCGGATCGTGGGCGAAGTCGTAGGCGACGTTCCGGCAGGCCATCTCGTTCGCCATCATCCGCTGGATCGCCCCCATCGCGCCGCTCGGGTCGGCGAGGCGCTCGGTGACTTCCTGGGCGTCGATGCCACCGTAGAGGATCAGGAAGGCTTCCTTGTCCTTGAGCCGTCCCCAATCGCGCCCGAAGAGGGCGTTCAGCTTGCGTTCGAGTTGTTCGGGAGAAAGGAGGCGCGCGAGCCCGAGGTCGTCGAGTTCCGCTTTTCGTGCCGGATTGGCGGCGATGGTGGCAAGACCGTCGGCGCGGTAGAAAGGCGAGACCGCGAGTTCGCGGAAGACATCCTTGAGATTGAACCCCGCCGCCGCGAAGCGCTTCGCGATCGCATCGATCTCGTGCCGCTGCTCGCGGAAGGCTCGCTGCCTCGCGTCGAAGAGCGGGTCGTCGATGTCCTCCGGAGGCAAAAGCGTTTTACGTCCTGTCAGGATATACCAGACGTGCTCGACCATGGCCACGGCGAAGCGGGGATCCTTGACGGTACGCTCGGCGAGCCATTGGAGTGAACGCCAACGCTCCTCCTCCGGCAAGGCCTCACCTTCCAGTCCCGGCGGGAACATGTCGGTGAACCAACCGTCCTTCCGCCGGAGATAGACGCCGTTTCCGTCGAGCGCGTAGTAATCCTGGAAGAGCCCCGCCACGGGGTCGATCACTTTGTGACAGACGACGCAGTCGGCAGCCTCCATCGTCGGATTCCTGAATTTCGCGGTGATGGCGGCGGCATCGTTCCCGCGGGGGGCGAGCTGCATGATGTCGACACCAAGAAAGTGCTGGAAATACATGCGTACGCGCAGACGGTTCCGGTTCGTCTCCGTCGTCGGATAACGCTTCAGATACTGGAAGGTGCTCAGCAGACCCGCGTGGGGATAAAAGCCGGTGGCCGATTCCTGATTCGTGCTCTCGCTGCGGCCTTTCAGTGCCTTCAGCTTCACCGGGATGTATTCGAGATAGTTGTCCGGATCCTTGAAGCGTTCCCTGACTTCGTCATAAATGCCGTAACCGCGCGCGGTGTGCGGCGTGACCATGACATAGTCCGCATTGATGATTTCCGTGAACGGGCGATCCTCGCGCACGATGTGCTTGATCATCGCCATCGGCTCCCCCTTCATCGCCTCGCGGTATTCGTCGGCGAGCCTCCAGCCCGCCCTCTGGCGTTCCTTCTCATCCGCAATGGCGCTGAAGTCCCACTTCTGATACCAGTGCCGGGTTTGCTCGAAATGCTCGTAGGAGAGAACATTTTCCGCCACGTCGTCGATGCCGGGGGTGAGGAAGATGTCGTTGAATCCCTCGGCGAGACGGTCGTAGAAGGCCTCCGCGTTCATGACACGGTCGAGGATTGATGGCACCGCGTCCAATCCGCCGCTCTCGACCGCCGCCTTTTCCTCAGCCGTCGGAAGGCGGGCGTTAAGCGAGAGGGTCAGGCGGCGCAGCAGTCCACCGTCATCGATCAAGGTCACGCCGTCGAAGAAGGGTACTCTCTCGGCCCCGGCAATGGGAGGGGACAAGGACGCGGCTCCGGTCGTGCGGCGGACAAATTCCTCGAGAATCCGGTAGCGGGTCGAATCGGGAGCAAGCACATCCTCCCCTCCATGGTCGAGCTTGCCAACGACTTTCAGCAGCATCGTCGATTGCCCGTTTTCCCGGACGGCGGCTATCTTCGTGAAGGCCCTGCGGTTGTGCGGCATCGGGTCACCGGCATCGGTATGGCGGGACGGATCACGCAGGATGAAATCGCTGTCCTCGGCGTCCCCGCCGGCCTTGTGGCACTTCAGGCAGGTGCGGGCCCCGACCTTGGTCCAGACTTCGTCGACGAAGAAATCGGCTTCCTCGGCAAAACATTCCGGTCCGGGATGCACGTCCTTGGCCCCTTGGAGCTGCGCTCCGGGCAAGAGCACGAGAAGGCAGAAGAGAGTTTGGTGGAAATTCATGGAGGAACGAAACGTATCTTAAGGACACCCGCGTTCCGGATCAAGTCACTCGCGCGGCCCTGCGACCCGTCGCGCCATGAAGGCCTCGACGTGGGCGGGGGCGAGCGGATTCGTGAACCAGGTGCCCGCGAGCGGCGGGGCGAGGTGATAGAGCTGTCGCGCGTCGGCCCCCTTGATCGCCTGCCACTCGCCGAGGACATCGGCGACGGCGAAGGGCCCGCGATGAAGGGCAACCGCGCGACCGGCCTCGTCAAGCAGGAGGGCCAGCGGCACCGAATCGGCGGGCGTGCGGTCGAAGAGCGCGCTTTGAAATTGGTGGACACGCGCCGTGGAGCCGCCGTCGAGGAATCCCCAAGGGAAGGGGAACTGCAAACGGTCGATGAGACGGTAGGTGTCCGAGGTGTCGTCGGCGGGGCCGTTGGGCCCGTCCACGGAGAGCGCGAGGACGTCCAACCCGGCGGCGCGGATCGTCGCGGCCGCTTCCGCAAGGTCGCGGAGTTCCTTTCGGCAATGCGGGCAGCCGCTCGACCAGAGCACGAGCAGGCGTGGCTTACCCTCCGGGCGCAAGTCCAAGGCCTGTGCCGCCGCATCGCGGTACGTCACGCTCGGCATCGGCACCCGATTCGGAAGGAGGATCCGGGCGGTTCCATCATCGACCGGCACCGTCGGTGATGTCCCCGCATCAAGGAGGGTGGCCGTGCGCTTCGCCTTCGCCTGCCAGGGCGCGGCCACTCCGGTGCCTTCCTTCAAGACGAAGCGCCCCCCGCCCGTGAGCCCGGTGAACGACTCGCGCGTTCCGCCCGGCCAGAGGACGGTCGCTTCCGTGACCGGGCCCGCATCCCCGAGGCCGAAGTGCAGCCACTTGCTCGACTGGGAGAGGAACAAGTCCCCGGCGCGCACCGAGCGGACGAGTCGCGGGCCCGCGGTCGCGGTGACTACTTCAACGACCGCGCCAATCCCGTTCCGATTGCTCCGCGTCCCCTCCAGTCGCACCGCGAGCGAAGGGGTCCCGTCCGCGACGCGATTCCGCATCAGGCGGAGGCGCGGGGCCGTGCGATTCCGGAACCAGAGGTCGAGGTCGCCATCCTGGTCCCAATCGACCACCGCCATCCCTCGTCCGTCGTCGGGAAAGTCGAAACCGCCGAGCCGCGAAGCTTGGTGGAAGCCGCCCTTCGTATCATTGAGGAAAAACCGGTTCCGTTCGTTGCCGCTCCACGAGTGCCCGTTCCGCACGAGATCCATCAGCCCCGTCCAGCCCTCGGCGTAACGGTCGACCTTCGACTTGTCGGCAACATCGGCGGGAGCGGGCGACACGACCTGTCGCCAGAAGAAGCTTCACAAGTCATCCTCGCGGGTATTGGTGAGATACCCGTTCGCGACCGCGATGTCCTCCCAGCCGTCGTTGTTGAAATCGGCGAGGGCCGAACTCCAGGCCCAGCCGCCGAGCGCGGCTCCGGCTTCGAGACTGACATCGGTGAAGGCCCCGCCTTCCCCGGAACCCGCGAAAAGACTGTTCCCCCGCGCCATCCGCTGTAACCCGGTGATCGCGTCCTCTTTCTGTCCCGTCGCGAACTGCCGCTGGTAGGCGACACGGCTTCCGGCAGAAGAGAACATATTCCCGACATACAGATCCGCCGCGCCGTCGCGGTTGTAATCCCCCCACGCGACCGACATTCCCGCCGCCATGTCCTCGACGCCCGACTCTTCCGCGATCTCGGTGAAATGACCCCTGTCGTTCCTGTAGAAACAATTCCTTCCGAAGTCATTCGCGACGTAAAGATCCGGATCGCCGTCGCGGTCGTAATCCTCCCACGCGGCGGCGAAACTCCAGCGCGTGTTATGCGCCTTGAGTCCGACTTCGTCGGTCACATCCCCGAAGCGGAACTGCCCCGTGTTTTCGAGCAACACATTCCGTCCGCCATTGTTCGCGTCGTTGAAGGGAATCGGCGACCTCGCCTCGAAGCCACGCTTCCCGCTCAGCGCGTCATCGCCCGCCCCGTAGACACAGGCGTAAATGTCGAGATCGCCGTCATTGTCGTAGTCGGCCGCGCTCAGCGAGAACGGATATTGCGCGCCCGGATGACCACCGCGGAGGATGAACTTACCCGCGCCGGTGTTCTCCGCGAAGGCGATCATCGCGATCGTGGCCACGACCAGATCCTCGTCGCCATCGTTGTCGAGATCGACAAGGAGCGCACTCCGCGAATCCTCCAGCCAGTCGACTCCCCAGTCGGCGGCCGCCTCGACCGCGCTGCCGTCGGGTTGCTGGAGATACAATTGATTGGGCAGACTTCCCGCGTCGCAGACATAGACGTCCTCCAGACCGTCGCCGTTGACATCGCCGATCGCGATCCCGTGGTGGCCGGTCATCGACATATCGCCGAAGTAAGTGATACGCTGGGCCCAGTATTCGATACCCCGCAGCACCTGCGCCCCGAAGCGCGGATTCCGTCCAAGCGCCGCCGCCGTGCGCTCCTCGAAAAACGGCTTCGTCCCGCGGACTTCCTCGAATTCCTCCACCCGGAGTAGCCGCAGGCGCGGAGGCTCGGCCACCTGCCACTCGCAGGACCAGACGCCGCTCCGTTCCACCACCGCGTCGCCTTCTCTCGCATCCGTTTCGAAATGCGACCGGGTGACGAAGGTCTCGCCGGAAACCTCGACCCCGATCATCTTGAAATGGATCTTCTCCGGCTCATCCGTCAGCGTCCGCAGGAGCGCGGGGAAGTGATCCGCCGAAACCGGCACGGGTGCGCCGTCCTCTCCGCGCAGCGCCGTCGCGCGGAATTCTTCCGCGAGGACTTCCCCGGCGTCCGCCCCTGAAACGAGTTTCTTCAACTGCCCCAACGCTGCCTGCGAAAGCGCCTCGCTCGGCCAATCCGCCCCGGGCGCGACCGCCGCCAGCGCGCGCCCCAGCGACGCCGGCTCCGCCGCGAAGGCTTTTGGGGAAACCGCCGGCCGCCCTTCGCCCGCCTCCGGAAGGCGATCCACGCGCTCCAATTGCCGCAGCCGCAGTGGCACCAGTTCGTCCCGCACCTCCCGCCGCTTGACCTCCGGTCGATCCGACTCCTTCTCCCCACACCCGGCTACAAGCCCGCAGCTCGCACAGGCGCACGCGAGGGAGAGTAGTTTCTGGAGCAGGGAAAACACTCCGCACAGAGCCAGACAGCCGGGGCCGGGGCAAGGAGAATTCGATTCCACCGATTCCAGCCTTAACCGCCCGGTTCCGGTGCGCCGGATTTCGCTGCGTTCGAGCCTCTGCGCCTCATGCCGATTGATCCGGGCTTGACCGTAGGCTGGGGAGTTTGTTAACTTTTTAAAAATCGCCGGATTCTGGCTTTCTTCCTGCTCTCACTCTCACCTTTAGATTCCACTATGATTCGCACGCTTCCATCACTTCTCGCCTTCGGCCTCGTCTTGGGCCATTCCCACGCGGCTTCGGTCCTTCATTATCGGGTCAATGACACGGATGCGGCAAGCGTTGCCGGCGGCAGTGTCCCGGGTATCGATGGCAGCGCGAACGGAACGGTCGCTTTCGGGGCGGTGACGCTGAGTTCCAATGTGCCGACGGTGGGTGTTCCCGCCGGAGCCGGCAACCGCTCGCTGGTCTTCAATGGTGCGGCCGGGGTGAATCTACCGGGAACACAGCAGCTCCTGAACACGACGATCGCCGCGAACGGCGGATTCACCTACGAGGCGTGGTTCAACTATGGTGGAGCCGGAACCGTCAACTCGATCATCGACTACGCGGGAACGGAGAAACTTGTCCGCGAGGCCGCCGGCGCCGACGCAGGATACCGCAATAACAGTGCGGCTCCGCTTTACGCCCTGGGTGCGGCACCCGTCGGCGGATGGCATTACGCGGCCATCGTCTTCACGGCGACGGGCCCGGTGGCGGG
>JAHEDC010000261.1 GCA_024641425.1 Verrucomicrobiales bacterium
TACCCTCGATTACGGAGACAAGCAATTGAGACTCGCGGCGACGGTCGATGCCCGTCCCGACGAGGTTGAGGAACGTTATCGACTTTTCGTTGCCGAAGGCACGGAAGCGGGCGTGCGTCAGTTACCGGAGATCGATGGCCTGATCGGTGGCGTGTCGCTCTACCGCCACTTCGGCGCATGGTTCCGGAATCGCGATCAATTCCTCAAGGGTGCGGGTCTGCCGGGGATGGCGAATTTCGAGGAAAGCATGGCCGGACTTCTCCTTGGGCGCGATGCGGACAAGGCATCGCCCGTGGTGGGAGATCGGGTCGCGTTCGTCTCGGCTCTTACGGAGGACGGCGGTGCGGATAGTGCCTCCGGGTTGAGGCTTCCGGGACTCGCTTTCATCGTGGATCTCGCGAACATCGAGAAGGCGGACGCCGAATTACAGGGGCTCTTCGTGGCCATGCTCGCGGAATTGAAGGGGCCTCCGGAGGACGGGCGGCCCGAATGGAGGCGGGGGAGCGAAACCTTTCGCGAGGTCGCGATCCATTTTGCCTCGCGCCCCGGCACCGGTGCGGGCTTGGCCGTGCCACTGGTTCCCTCGGTGGCACGGGTTGGCGAGCGCTTTATCGTCAGTTCGTCGCTCGCGATGTGCCGCCGTCTCGTCGAGGCAATGCAGAAGCGTGAGCTTGGAGTCATCGCGAAGAAGGATCTCGCCTTCCACCTGCGATTCTCTGGTTTGGCCGAGTATCTGGCCGCCAATCGTGCGATTTTGGAATCGGAGCTCGTGAAAGGAGGCCGGAGGCAGCGCGACGCGGCGGAGGATCTCGCCGGGCTTTCGAAGGTCATGCAGCGTTTCGAGAGCCTCTCGGGGAGCTCGACGACGGCGAACGGCGTGTTCGAGTTCGAGATCCTCGGACAATTCCGCTAAGGCGTCGACGCCTTCGGATTTCCGGGGCGCGTGAAGATGAAAGAACCAAGCGTGCGTGCTCGAAGGTGATTGCGGGGGCGGGGCCATGCGTTTAGGCTCGAGAAATGACCGCCACTGTCGCGAGTGCCCCTTTCTCGGGCTCCCTTTCGGATGCCGGGACCGATGCTGTCTTCGAGGTCAGGGGGATCACAAAGGTTTATCATCCGGGGGATGGCGAGATCGAGGTTCAGGCGCTGCGCGGGGTTGATCTGAGGCTATACGCCGGGGAGTTCGTCGTTCTGCTCGGTCATTCGGGAAGCGGAAAGTCGACCTTGCTCAACATCATGGGAGGGCTGGACACCCCGACCGATGGGACGGTTCTCTACTGCGGCCGGGAGATTACCGATTTCAGCGAGCGCGAGCTGACCTCTTATCGTCGCGACCATGTGGGCTTTGTCTTTCAATTCTATAACCTTATCCCTAGCCTGACCGCGCGGGAGAACGTGGCCTTGGTAACCGAGATCGCGGAGGATCCGATGACGCCGGATGAGGCGCTCGCGCTCGTCGGGCTCGACCACCGGCTCGATCATTTTCCCTCGCAGATGTCCGGCGGCGAACAGCAGCGGGTAGCCATCGCGCGGGCGATCGCGAAGAAGCCGGACGTTCTGCTGTGCGACGAACCCACGGGAGCGCTTGATGTGAAGACCGGAGTGACGGTCCTGGAGGCGCTTGATGCCGTGAATCGCGAGCTCGGGACGACGACGGCTATCATTACCCACAATGCGGTCATTGCCGATATGGCCCATCGCGTCATCACGCTCGCGGATGGGCGCATCTCGGAGATCCGCGAGAACCGGCTAAGGATGCAAGCGGAAGATCTGCGCTGGTGAAGGCGCTCGACCGCAAACTGGTGCGCGACCTCGCGTCGATGAAAGGGCAGGCCCTCGCCATTGGCGCGGTGATGGCCTGCGGCGTCGCTGTCTTCGTGATGGCGATGACGACCCTGCGCTCGCTGACGGTTGCGAAGAACGCGTATTACGCGGAAAACCGTTTCGCCGATATCTTCGCGTCGTTGGTTCGGGCACCGGTGTCGCTGGCGCGGCGGGTCGCGGAGATCGAAGGGGTGGCGGCGTTGGATCATCGGGTGGTGGAGGCGCTGACGCTGGATATGCCCGGTTTGCCCGAGCCGGCGACCGGTCGCGCGCTCTCGCTGCCGGAGGGGAAGGCGCAGGGACTAAACAGGATTCACCTCGAATCCGGTCGCCTGCCGGAGCCGGGCCGCGCGGGTGAGGTGGCTGTAAGCGAGGCTTTCGCAGAAGCGCATGCGCTCAGGCTCGGCCAGCGGCTTGAAGCAACGCTCCGTGGCCGGCGGCAGATCCTGACCGTAGTGGGAGTTGCTCTTTCTCCGGAATACCTCATTCAGGTGCAACCGGGCAGCCTGTTCCCCGACGACCGGCGATTCGGCATCTTCTGGATGGCGCGCCGGGAACTGGCGGCGGTCTCGGGTATGGAGGGTGCGTTCAACGATCTTACTCTGCAGCTGGCGACGGGTGCGAGTGAGGATGAGGCGATTCGCAGGGTGGATCGCTTGCTGGCTCCCTATGGTGGCAGCGGTGCCATCACCCGGCGCAACCAATATTCGGCGCGCTTCATCGCGGATGAACTGAAGGGCCTGCGCACGATGGGGACGATCCCGCCGCTTATTTTCCTCGGCGTGGCCGCCTTTTTGCTCAATATCTCGCTGCGCCGCATTCTCGCGCTCCAGCGAGAGCAGGTCGCCGTGCTCAAGGCTTTCGGTTACACTCCGCTGGAGGTGGGAGGGCATTACGCGAAACTGGTCGCGGTCATCGTCCTTCTGGGGACAGCCGTGGGCTGCGGTCTCGGAACGTGGATGGGGTGCGGAATGCTCGTGATGTACGGGAACGTCTACCGGTTCCCAACGGCAGTCTTCACGCCCGGTTTCGCGATCTATCCGGGATCGGTCGCGCTGGCACTGGCGGCGGGGGCTCTGGGCGTTTTCGGGGGCGTGCGGGCCACAATGAAGCTTGCTCCGGCGGAGGCCATGCGTCCGGAGGCCCCCGCGAGCTATCATCCTTCACTGCTGGAGCGGCTCGGCTTGGGGAGATTCCTTTCCCAGCCCGCACGCATTGTGATGCGGGAGATGGGAAGGCGACCACTGAAGGCGATGTTCACCGCGCTGGGTATCGCTTTTGCCTCCGCGATCCTTATCGTGGGCAACTTCGGAAAGGACGCGATCGACCATCTGATCGACTTCCAGTTCGGTATCGCCGAGCGGGACGACGCGCGGGTGCAGTTCGTGGAGGCGAAACCGTGGCGCGCGCTCGGGGAATTGGAGAATATCCGGGGAGTCCTGCGGGCGGAACCGTTTCGCGGCGTCGCGTCGAGGCTTCGGCACGGCGCGCGGTCGAAGCAGGTCGGCATCATGGGTCTCGCCGAGGGGAGCGGGCTTTTCCGCCTTCTGGATCGTGACGAGCAGGTCATCCCGGTGCGGGGGAGCGGTCTCGTCCTCTCGACGGTGCTCGCCGAGCTTCTTGACCTGGGGGTCGGCGACACCGTGCAGGTCGAGGTTCTGGACGGGGAGCGTCCGGTGCGGCAGGTGAAGGTATCCGGGCTTGTCGCGGATTTCGCCGGCACGGCGGCCTACATGAATCTTGAGGCGCTGAACCGTCTTCTCGGCGAGGGTCGGGTCATTTCCGGCGCCTACCTTCAACTCGACGGGAACGATGAGAACTCCGTTTTCAGCGCGTTGAAGGATCGTCCGGGCGTGGCGGGAGTTTCCCTAAAAAAGGCAATGCTCAAAAGCTTCCTCGACACCTTCGCCGAGAATCTGCTGAGGATGCGGATGGTCAATATTTTCTTTGCCTCGGTGATCGCGATCGGGGTGGTCTACAGCAGCGCGCGGATCTCGTTTTCGGAGAGGGGGCGCGATCTCGCGACGCTACGCGTCATCGGTCTGACGCGGGGCGAGGTGTCCGGGATCTTGCTCGGCGAGCTGGCGGTGCTCACCGCGGTGGCGATTCCCGTGGGCCTTTGCATTGGCTATGGATTGTGCGCGCTCATGTCCAAGGCGCTCGAGACCGAGCTTTACCGAATCCCCTTTGTAATCAATCCTTCCACTTACGGGCTCGCGGCGATCGTCATCCTTGCGGCGTCGGTATTCTCCGGCTTCATTGTTCGGCGAAAGCTCGACCAGCTTGATATGGTGACTGCCCTTAAGATTCGCGAATGACCAGAGAGAAACAGAGGAACTCGGCTTCCCGGAAGTTGCTGCGGATGCTGAAATGGCTTCTGCCACTGGCACTCGTGGCGGGACTGGTGGCACTCGCCTACGTTCCGAAGCCGGTGGAAGTGGATGTGGGCATAGTCGCGCGCGGGGAGATGATGCTGACCGTCGACGACGAAGGCGAGACCCGCGTTCGGGAACGTTACCTGATTTCCGCGCCCCTCGCCGGACGGCTCCTGCGCGGGACGCTCGATCCCGGGGACGCCGTGAAGGAAGGCGATGTCCTCGCGATCCTTGACCCGGGCGCGCCGGAACTTCTCGATCCGCGGGAACGTGCGCGGGCGGCGGCGATCGTGGGCGCGGCCGAGGCTTCCGTGGCGAGCGCTCGAACCCAATCGGAAGCGCGGGAAATCGAGGCGGGACAATTGGAAAAGGCTTACCTGCGAAATCAAGTGCTCCACGAGAAGGGGAATGTCGCGGACGCAGCTTTCGAGCAAGCCGAGAGTGCCTATCGTGCGGCGAAGCACGCCTCGGCGGCGGCGCGGTCTGCGGTCGAGGTCGCACGCTTCGAACTCGAACAGGCGAGAGCGGCGTTCCAGCGGTTCGACGTTGAGAAAGGCTCGCCGGATTCGGAAGACTGGCATTTCGTCATCCGGTCACCCCTCTCCGGTCATGTCCTGCGCGTCCATGAGAAGAGCAGCCGCGTGCTCCAGCCAGGCGAACCCGTCATGGAGGTCGGCGATTCCACGGCGCTCGAAATGCGCATTGACGTGCTCTCCCAGGAGGCGGTGAAGATTCGGCAGGGGCAGAGAGTCGTCGTGGGGCATTGGGGCGGCGGATCGACTCTCGAAGGGCGGGTGCGCAAGATAGAGCCGTCGGCCTACACGAAGATCTCGGCGCTCGGGGTGGACGAGCAGCGGGTCGATGTGATCGCCGATTTCGAGACGCTCCCGGGTGAGGGGGAGGTTTTGGGTGACGGCTACCGGATCGAGGCGCGTATCGTGATATGGGAAAGCAAGGACGCTCTGCAGGTGCCGACCGGAGCGCTTTTCCGGGAGGGGGAGCAATGGGCCGTTTTCCGGGTGGACGGCGATCGGGCCCGAAAGGTGGTGATCGAAATCGGAAGCGACAACGGTGATTTCGCCGAAGTCGTGTCCGGTCTCTCGGTCGGGGATCGGGTCGTCCTGCATCCCGGCGACCGCATCGAAGAAGGCATTCCGCTGGCCCCCCGGTGATGAAAAACTCGGACGCACTCGCCTACCTCGCCACGCTGTTCCTCGGCGCGTGTGCCGTGGGCCCCGACTACGACGGTCTTCCGAAGGTCGCTCATTCGGCGACCTTTTCGGGAGCGGGACGGCAGGAGGCGGTGCCCGACCTCGACCGGTGGTGGCGCGCGCTCGGAAGCCGCGAGTTGAACGGGCTCGTCGAGCGCTCCTGGGCCAACAATCTCGATGTGGCTCTTGCCGGGCAACGCCTCCGCGAGGCACGCGCCCTGCGGAAGCAGGTGGCGGGTGCCATCCTCCCGACTGCGAGCGGGAATCTTTCCTATTCGCGCCTCAATCCGGGCACCTTTACCGGCGGCGGCAGTCTCGGGGATTCGGCGGGGCTTCCGGGCGATTTCTCCCTGACCGATCCGATCAAGTTTTGGAACTCAGGCATTGACGTCGCGTGGGAGGTTGATGTTTTCGGCGGACTCCGCCGCAAGGTGCGCGGGGCGAGAGCCCGAGAAGAGGTGGTCGGGGAAAGCCTTTTGGGCGCGCGGCAGGCACTGGCGGCGGAAGTGACCGAAACCTATTGCACCATCGCCGGCCTGCGCGAGCAAGTGGCCGCCATCGAAGACCAGATCGAGTTGCAGGCCTCCCAGACCGAGGACGTGCGTGAACGTGTCGAGGTGGGTGCCACGGACCGGCTCGAGCTTTCCCGCTCGATCGCCCGACTGGAGAACACCCGTGCCCAGGCACCCGGCCTTCGGGCCGGTATCACCGGGCAGGTGAAGCGGCTCGCGCTCCTGCTTGGGGAGCGCCCGGACTTCCTTGACGACCAGCGTCTGGCTGCCGGTGCCCTGCCGGAGAAGCTCCCGATGGCGCGCACCGGCGTCCCCGCCCAGCTTGTTCTCCGCCGACCCGACTTGCGCGGGGCCGAACGGGAACTCGCCGCCGCCACTGAGGACATCGGTGTTGCGGTCGCCGACTTCTATCCGAAGTTTACCCTCGGCAATAGCGGACCGACCAGTTTCGGCGCGCGTCCAGGCGATCTCTTCAATGCCGGGGGCTATATTTGGCAATTCGGGCCCCGGGTCGAGTGGGCGCTGTTCAAGGGAGGCTCCAATCGTGCGGCGCTCGAGATCGCAAACGCCCGGCAGAAGATCGCCTTCATTGAATACGAGAAAGCGGTGCTCGCCGCCATCGGGGAAGTCGAGACCGAACTCGCGAACCTCAGCGCCGAGAATCAGCGCCTCGCCATCGTTCAGCGCGCCCGCAGTGCCACCGCCGAATCCGTCCGCCGCGTGCGCGAAAATGCCAAGGCGGGAGCGATTTCCCAATACGAGGTTCTCGCCGAGGAACAGGCCCTCCGCGATGCCGAGATCACCGAAATTCGCGTGAAGGCCCAGATGCTCCAGGTCTGGGTGCGCTTGCACAAGGCGTTGGGGGGCGGGTGGCAGTAGCCCGGCCTTGTTGTCTGGAAGCAAGAAAGCGGGGACAGGTTCTCGGGGGCGTGCCTTGTCGCGTGTCATCCGGCGATGCGGGCGCTGCCCCGCTCCTTCGTGACAAGGGTGTCGGAAATGAGTTCGACGGCAAATTGTCCCTCAAACAAGAAGACCGTCAAGTTCTCACCCCTGCGGCGCGGGTTCCTTCTCTTTGGCCTCCACGGTTTCGAACCACTCCATGAATTTGTCGGCGGCGGCGATGGAGTTGAGGATAGGGATGCCGCCGCTCTCCTCGATCTGCCGGGCGGCGGATTCCTCGAAGATGCGGGAGAAGACGGGGATATGCTTGCCCACGTGCTCGATGACCTTTACGACTTCGTCCGCATGGGGGAGGGAAACAATGATGAAGCGCGCCTTGTCGGCTCCCGCGCGGAGGAGGATCTTCTCGTCGGAAGCGTCGCCTCGGATGTGG
This sequence comes from Verrucomicrobiales bacterium, assembly GCA_024641425.1. Classification (GTDB taxonomy): domain Bacteria; phylum Verrucomicrobiota; class Verrucomicrobiia; order Verrucomicrobiales; family DEV007; genus JAHEDC01. The sequence continues at coordinate 7,256 of JAHEDC010000261.1, forward strand.
TCGATTCCCGTCCTTCTGAGTTGAGCGTTGACGCCCGGATCCTGGTCGACCACCACGATCCGCAAGCCGGCCGAAATGAGGGGGCGCACGATCCAGCGGCCCGCCGATCCATATCCCAGCACGACCACATGGTCGTGGAAATCCGAGTCCGTCTTCAGGCGTCGGCGCACGGGATGGAGGCGGAGAAGGAATCTCGCGACGGGATCGGTGGCGAGGAAAGGGGTGAGGATCATGGTGATGATCGCCACGAGGGCGATGAGGGTGACGACATTGTGGTCGATCTGCCGGAGGCGTTCCCCATAGACGGCGAGAATCACCGAGAATTCGCTCGTTTGAGCGAGCAGCAGGCCGGCGGTGATGGCGCTGCGAGAGGAAAGCCCGCCTTTCCATTCGGCGAAAACGGTCACGATAATCGGCGTCGCGATGAGGACGATGGCGGAGCAGCCGAGGGCCCTGAGGAGTGTGGCGCTGTCGGGGATGTCAACCTGCGCGCCAAGGGCGCCGAAGAAGATGGCGAGGAAGAAGGTGGCGAGTGAGCCGAGGACGCCGCGGGCCTCGCCGCTGACAGGGAAGCCGGAGAGGGCGAAGCCGGCCGCGAAGCCGCCGGCGATGAAGGTGAGTTCCATCAGGTGGGATAAGCCGGAAAAGACAAAGAGAATCCCGAGGGTGCAGAGGAGGAGGGTTTCCTCGTCGGGGAGGGGAACCTTGGTGGCGAGCTTCGGCAGATAGCGCTGGCAAACGATGGCGGCGCCGGCCATGACGGCGAGTCCCAGAACGCCGGGCAGGAGTTCGGGGGGGCCCACGGGAAGGCGGCGGAGGAGAACGACAAGGGTGATGATGGCGATGTCCTGCACGAGGAGAACGCCAAGGACGAGGCGACCGTAGGATTCGAAGGAACCGGGAAAGCGGTGGATCTCGCGCACGACGACGAGGGTGGAACTGGTCGAGAGGCCGGCGGCGATGTAAAGGGCGGGGGCGAGGGCGAAATCGAAGAGTCGCGCGACAAGGAAGCCGAGGGCGGCGGCAAGGAGGAATTGGGTGCTCCCGATCCAGAACACGGCGCGGGTGCGCCCTCGGAAGCGCGCGGGGTTCAGTTCGATCCCGGCGGTGAAGACAAGAAACGCGAGTCCGATGTCGAGAATCTGGTTGAGGGTCGCGCGTTCCAGATCAATGCCGAAGCGGGCGAGGACGAAACCCAGGAAGATGAGCAGGGGAATGACGGGCAGGCGGAAGCGCTGCGCGAGGGCGAAGCCGAACGCGGACGAGAGCAGGAGGATGGCGAGTCCGTTCATGAGCGGGGGCGCTGCGCGCCATCAAGGGGCATTGGCTGACGGGGTGGGGGCGCTTCGGGCCCAATGAGTCCGCGGCGGGTGAGTTCGGCGTTCTGGAGGTGGATGCCGTCAACCTTGGGCGCCATCATGTAGGCGACACCCATGTCGAGGAGGTTGGTGACCTCGCGGAGGTTCGCCGCATGGATGGCGGAAGGGATACCGGCGACCTGGCAGCGGAAGGCGAGGAGATCGTTCGTGGCCTCGATGTGGAGGGTGGAGATCAGAAGCTTCGCCTTCTCCAGGCCGGCCTCGCGAAGCACGGGTGGGGATTCGGCATCTCCGTGGACAATGGCACAGGGAAGGTCGTGGAGTTTTCGGAGATCGACATCCGCGGCAACCACCGTTTCTCCGCGGCTGGTGAGGCGTCGGGCTAGTTC
>JAHEDC010000699.1 GCA_024641425.1 Verrucomicrobiales bacterium
GGCATCGGAATCTGCGACGACGCGTGGCATCATCTCGCCATGGTGCTCGAACGCGACCGCGTGCGGCTCTATGTGGACGGGAAAGCGGTCGCGGAAAAGGCTCTTCTGGTGGCCGACGCGCCCGGCGTGCCAGGCGGGCTGGCTCTCGGACGCACGGTGGAACCGGGAATCGGCTGCGACGGACTGATCGATGACGTGCGCGTCTCGCGGGGCGCGCGCGCGGTCACGGTGCCGGGCGCCGCCATGACGCGCGACGCCGATACCTTGCAATTGCTTTCCTGCGATGCATTCCCTTCGAACGCCGCGGCGAATGATCCGGACTTGGAGCCCTTGGAACCCGTCGCCCATCCCTTGCACACGCACCCGGTGAACCGGGAGCGCCTCTACGATTTCTACGCGAAGCAGGCCCGTGACCGCTCCGTGGGTGCTGATGCGCTGCTCCCGCCCTTCCCCGGTCTCGACGGCGGAACGGCCGGTCATTGGGGAAACCAGAACGAGGAAACCTGGCGCGATGGTCGCTGGAATCAAATGGACTGCGGCTCGACCCTGTGCGGTGTCTTCCACGGCCCGGGATTAACGGTTCCGAAGGCGGTCTGTGTAAGGTTCGGCGAGAAAGGCGAAGCTGCCGCCTGTTATGATCCCGAATCCGACCAATGGCGCGCCGTCTGGCAGGGCGGCTTCGTGAAGTTCAGCGACATCCGCCACGGTCTCATGCACGGCCTCCTGATGGACGGCCATTTGCTCGACGATAGGCTGACCAAGCCCGGCCCGCGCGAGCCGCGCAGATACCGGGGATTCTACCGCTACGGAGCACGTACCCTGTTCGCCTTCGACCGGGGCGGCGAAGAGGAATGGATGGAAGCGACGCTCAAGGAAGGAGCCATTCATCTTGAGGAAGGCGAGGCGCTCCGCGCCTTCACCCGTGGCGGTCCCGCGCAGTGGCCGGAGATCCTGGAAACGTGGGGAACCACCAGCGAGCCCGTTCCCGGCTGGCCCTATGTCGTGGACACCCTGACCCTCCCGTTCAAGAATCCGTGGAACGCCCTCTTCTTCCTCGGCGGGCACGATTTCTTTTCCAATGGCGACCTCGCTGTCTGCACCATGACCGGGGATGTCTGGCGCGTCCGCGGCGTCGATGCCTCGCTGTCGCATCTGCGGTGGAAGCGCATGGCCGCCGGCCTGCACCAACCTCTCGGGCTTGTCATCGTCGACGACAAGGTGCACGTCCTCGGGCGCGACCAGATCACCCGTCTCCACGATCTGAACGGCGACGGCGAGGTTGATTTCTACGAATGCCTCGCCAACGACTTCGAAACCCCGACCGGAGGCCACGACTATCTTTGCGGTCTTGAACGGGATGCGGCGGGGAACTTCCATACCGTTTCGAGCAAGGAGGGCCTGCTCCGCATCACTCCGGGCCAAAGGGCGGAGGTTCTCGCCTCCGGTTTCCGCAATCCCGATGGACTCGATCTTGCCCCGGATGGCACCCTGACCGTCCCCGTCTCCGAAGGCGAGTGGACTCCCGCGAGCGCCATCGTTCAGATCACCCGAGGCGGCTACTACGGCTATCCCGGGCCTCGCCCCGGAGTGCAAACGCTCCCTCCCCTGCTCCAACTGCCCCGCGGGATCGACAACTCCGCGGGCGGCCAAGCCTGGGTTCCGGACGACCGCTGGGGGCCGTTACGTGGGCAGATGATCCACCTGAGCTACGGCACCGGATCGCACTTCCTCGTCCTTCGGCAGAACGTGAACGGTGTCTGGCAGGGCGCTGCGGTTCCGCTCCCCGGCGACTTCAACGCCGGAGCCCACCGGGCACGCTTCAGCCCCCGCGACGGGCAGCTCTATGTCAGTGGTATGACCGGCTGGGGAACCTACACTCCGGATGATGGCTGCCTCCAACGGGTGCGCTTCACCGGCGGATCCGTTCATCTCCCCGTCGCCTTCGAGGCGCGCGACAATGGCATCCTCCTGACATTTTCCGAACCGGCGCATCCGTCGGCCGCCGATCCCGCCCGGCATTTCGCCCAATGCTGGAATTACCGCTACAGCCAGGCTTACGGCTCGCAGGAATTCTCTCCCACGCATCCCGAGACCCCGGGACACGACGTCCTGGAGATTGTATCCGCGCATCGCGTCGGCGATGGCCACCAGATTTTCCTCGAGATCCCGCAGCTTCAGCCCGCCCATCAAATCCATCTTGTCGTCGAGCCCCAGCCCGGCGTGCGGCGGGAGCTTTTCCTCACCGCCCATCGACTGGCCGCACCCTTCACCGAATTTCCCGGCTACACCGCCGTCGCGAAGGCGCGCCCCGCAATGCCAGCCACAGCCTCACTTCCCCTGCGGAAGAGCCCGTATTCCGCAGGAACCCTCGGTCGAGCCCTCCGTGTTGAAGCCGCCGCCGGACTCCAGTTTTCCACCAAGGCATTGCACGCCCGCGCCGGCGAGC
>JAHEDC010000262.1 GCA_024641425.1 Verrucomicrobiales bacterium
GATCATGCCGCCGGAGTAATCGTAGTTGTGCCGCCAATTCAGGGGAAGAATGGCGGGACGGTAGTCGCGGTGGGGCGCGGGGCCCTCCCAAAGATTGTAGTCGAGACCCTCGGGCACGGGGGCGGGATCCTTCTGCGCGGCGTGCTGGTTCCAATCGGTGTGTCCGCCGGGGAGTCCCACCGTGATGCCTTCGAGCTTGCCGAGGCGACCATTGCGGATGAATTCGGCGGCGATGCGGAAATACTGGTCGGATCGCTGCTGGCTGCCGGTCTGCCAGGTCACGCCGGCCTTGGCCACGGCTTCCGCCATCGCTCGGCCCTGTCCGATGGTGACGGCGAGCGGCTTCTGGCCGTAGATGTGCTTGCCCTTGCCAGCCCCGTAGATCGCGGCGTAAGCGTGCCAATGGTCGGGCGTCGAGACATTGATGGCGTCGATGTCGAGCTTCTCAAGCATCTCGCGGAAATCGACGAAGGTCTTGCAGTCCTTGTTGCCGTATTTCTCGTTCACGATGGAGGCTCCAACCTCCCGACCTCCTCGTTTTTCCCCGCCGTAGCCGTAGTTTGGAAGATCCTTCGCCGGGTCCGCGACGGCGATGATTTGCACCCGCTCGTCCTCAAGAAAGCCGCGCACGGTTTCGTGGGCGATGGTACCGAAGCCGATGACACCAAGGACGATGCGTTCGGAGGGCGCGGGGCGTTTGCCAAGTCCGAGGGCGGACGAGGGAATGATGTTCGGGGCCAAGGCGGCGCCGGCGGCGGTGGCGAGGAAGCGGCGGCGGGTGAAAGGAGTCACGGGGGTCAATTTCATGGTGGGGGAAGAGTGGATGGTGCGTGGGCGGACGTCAAGGATGGCTAGCGCTCGGCGAGGAATCGCGTGCGCCATGTGCCGCGGGGAACTTTTCCCCGGGTGTCGGGAACGAGAGCGGAGGTCAACCACCAGTGGCGGGGCTGCTGCCAGGGCGGGAGGGAGTCGGCGAGGGCGGACTTGAGGGTGGAGAGGGCACCGTCGGGCGCGTTGACCACGGCCACGATCTCGTCGACACGTTCGGCGTCGCCGCTGGGCATGCCGAAGACAACGCAGGCGGCGACCTCCTTGCAGCGCCTGAGGGCGGATTCGATCTCGGCGGGGGAGACCTTGCGGCCGGCGATGTTGATGAGGTCGTCGACACGCCCGAGGAGGAGGATCTCGCCGGTGTTGCGGTCGAGTCCGGCGAGGTCGCGGGTCATGAAGATGCCGTCGGCGAGATTCGCGTCGCTCTCCGGCCAGTAGGTTTGCCCGACGGCCGGGCCTTCGACGACGAGGCAGCCATCGGGCGACAGGGTGGCAAGGACGTTCTCCAGCGGGGTGCCGATGCGGGCGTCGTCGGCGCGGGGGAGGGGCCCCCGGTCATAGGCGATGCCGCCGCATTCGGTGGAGCCGTAGAAGTTATGGATCTTGATACCGGTGCGCTCATAGGCCTGGCCTTCGAGGTCGGCGGTCAGCGGGGATCCGGCGGAAATGGCGGTGAGCATCCGTCGCTCGAGAATGCCGGCGGCGAGCCACGATTTCCACAAGGCCGGAACAGCCGGGAGAACGGGTTCGTTGCCGGGAAACTGGTCGAGGGCGCGGGCGACGGAGCCGGGGAGGGCATCTCCGGCGAGAACGAGCGGTATGCCGTGGAGGAGAAGGGGAAGGACGAGGTTCGAGAAACCATAGGAATGCGCCATGGAGAGGACGGCGATGTTCGGTGCTCCTTCATGCAGGCCCATCGTGGCCACGATACTATCGGCGTCGGCGGCGAGTTGCTCCTCGGTGAAGAGCACCATACGTGGCGACCCGGTGGAGCCCGAGGTGCGCTTGACGTGGGCGGTGCCTTCAGGGAAATCGCGGAACAAGGTATGATCAAGGGGTTCCGATTCGAGGGGAACGAGTGGGCAAGCGCTTCGCCAGGCGCGAAGGACATCCAGAAGGAAGGGGATTCCGTTTCCGGTGGCCGCCACCGGACCGTCGGCCGAAGGCAGGCGATGGAGCGCGTCGACGAGGGCATTGAAAGTGAGTCGCTCGCCGCTGGCCGCATCCAGCACCGCGAGCCGGTGGCCGGCGCAGGCCGCGATCTGTCGCCAGCGGTCGTAGAGCAGTCGTTTGTTCATTGGTTTCGGTAAGGGCAGCGTAACGGATGGCCGGATGATTTCAATCGTCTCCGGAGGAAGTGGTCCGGACTTCAAGGTGAATTTCCCCCGGAATTTCCGAATTGCCACAGGGGCTGCGATGATGGCACGATTCTCCGATGAAAACTCTCTTCACTCAGATGTTGTCAATGATCTCGTTGTCGTGCCTGGCGGCGTGTTCGAACGACCGGGGGGAACCGGCACCCGAAAAATCGACCGGGCAGGAGGCGGAAACGAGCGGTGACGGGGGTCCTGAATCGGGCGTGGCGGCGGCACCCGATTTCGATCGGATCCGAGCGGAGATCGCGTCGGTGATGGGGGCGGTTTTTCGCGCCGACATGGCCCCGCTGGAAAAGCACACCCATGAACGGGTGATCGCCATGGTGGGTGACAAGGAGACCTTCCTTGCCGAGATGAAGAAACTCTTCGGCGATTTCAAGGATCAGGGAATCGTGCTTGCGTCAGCCAAGGTGGGGGAGGAAATCGAGTATTTCCGGGGCGAGAAGCATGAGTTCGTCCTCGTTCCCACGATCATGACCCTCAAGGTGGCGGAGGAAGAACTGCCGCCCGTCCCCGGAGTCCAGCTCGGGGTCAGAAAGGGGCCGGGGGAGGATTGGAAATATATCGACTGTTCCTCCCTGACAACGGAGATGGCGCGCGAGTGGTTCGAGGATTTTCCGGAGGATAAGGAAATTCCCGCAACCGAGTAAAGGGGCGTTGGCGCCGGGATACCGCCCGGGGTGGAGCGTGAAAGGGTTGCTTGGCGATGGACGGCTTTTCGCCGCTCCTTCCTTCGTAGACGCGCACGAAAAAGGCCTGCCCCTTGAGCAGGGGCAGGCCTTTTGAGGAAGAGATGCAGAGACTTCCGTCGGAGGGCGTTTTCGCCTAGCGACGCCGACGAAGGGCGACACCGACGAGCCCGATGGCGGCGAAGAGAGCGGCTGACGGCTCCGGCACCGGAGTGACGTTGAAGCCGTTGATGAGGGTGAAGTCCTGGCCGGGATCCGTCGCACCGCTGGCGAGGGTGCCTAAGGCGACATTGATGAAGCGGACTTGCACCGATTGCCCCGCGACGGCGGTGAAGTTGGTGGAGAAAGGCACGATGGTTGAAGTAACGGTGCCTTCGTTGTCCTGGATCTGGAAGCTCGGATTGATGACGGTGAAGGTGGTGCCGCTGTCCACCGACAACGCGATCTCCATTTTGCCGTTCTGGTTTCCGTTGCCAGAGGCCCCGGAGCCGTTGTCGAAATGGTCGGACGTCCAGTTGTGGAGTCCGGCGTCGACCCCGCTGAGGATAATCGTGAGGGCGGAAACCGGCTGCTGGGTCCCGAACCAGGTCTGGGTGAGAATATCCAAAGGTCCCGAGTAGGCAGTGCTTGTCGCGCGATCGATGCTTCGGAAACGATTGTCAGTGCCGCCTCCGGTCGTGGCACTGATGGTGACACCACCGAAGGTGCCGAGAGGGACGCTAACGGCTGCCGTTCCGGTCGAGCCATTGTAGCCAGCGAGATCATATCCCACCTCGGTCGGCGAGGTTGTGGGGCCGAGATTGATCGCAAGGGTGCTCAGGGTAGTCAATACCTTGTTTTTATTGAAGCAGCGGTTAGTTAGTCGGGATTCAAGGGAAACGTCAAGCCTGATTCTGATGTTTTCGTAGGGGCATTCTTCTGGCACAGGGGGATTGGGATTTGAAAACAAGCGGGGAATAGCCTACCTATGCTACCCGTCTCCCTTCAAGTCATGTCCGCCTTTTTCCGCAGCGTCCTGGTTCTTGCCACCGTTTTTTCGGTGGGAGGTTTTCAGGTATTCGGGATAATGAAGGGATATTTCTGCGATTGCACGGGCGCGACGAGTGTCGTGGTGGATTGCGAGGCGGTGGTGTGCCATCCGGCGGTAGTCCATGGGGACGGCTGCGGGGGCGATGAGCACGAGGGGCATGGGGAGCGCGATTCCGCCCCCCCTGCGCACGACGGGCACAAGCACAGCGAGGTGCGCGAAACTTTGGAGGTCACGGGACTGACGTCTGGAGTGCAGGTTCCGGCGGTCGCTTGTTTTGTGCTTTCTCCGGCCTTCCACTTGCCGGAAATGTCCACGCTGATTTCGGGGAACGAAATCCCCGCGCTTCCTCCCGACGGGAGTCCCCCGACGCCCCTGCTGGTGGCGCGGACGATGGTGATGCGGGTTTGATGGTGGAGGGCTGACCGCTTGCTTCCTTGCGGACGCGGTCGTTTTCCCTTTGTCGCGCTTTCACGGTTCTGCCGTGGCGACTTCCCATCCAAACCATCACGCTACCATGTTTCGAATTTTCGTCCTTTTACTATTCCTAAGCCATGCCCGAGGCGGTCGAGCGGAGAGCTTCACGCTCGAATCCGCCGTTTCCCACGCCCTCGCGCGCAATGCCGAGTTGGCCGCCGCGCGATTGAGTATTGCCGAGGCGGAGGGCCGTGCCTTGCAATCAGGGCGTCTCGCGAATCCCGAACTGGAAGCCGAGGCCAAACCGAATGTCCGGGGCCGCGAGTATTCCTTCGGGCTTGGATTCGTGCAGAAATTCCCGCTGACGAACCGACTCCGCCTGGAGAAGGCGGTCACGCGGGCCGAAGTTGCCGCCGCCGCCGCCGAAGTGCGGGCCGCCGAACGGGAACTCGCGACCGCTGTGCGTGTCGTGGGGGTGAAAGTGCTCGCCCTGCGGGAATCGAAGGCGCTCAAGGAGAAGCAGATCGCCAATAGCCGCGAATTGGCGGAGACGGCGACGCGCATCGCCGAGAAGGGCGAGGGCTCGGTGCTGGAGGCCGCGCAGTTTGAGATGGAGGCGCAGCAACTGGCGCTTGATCTCCTGCAACTCGACGCGGAGCGGGCCTCGCTGGTCGGGGAAGTCCGTCCGCTGCTCGGTCTCGCGTCGGGCGGAACGGTCGAGTTCACCGGGAGCTTGCCGGCGGCGGCCGCTTCCGGAGGAGCCGCACCGAACATGGCGGAACGACCCGACTACCAGGCCGCGCAGGCCCGGATCGAGGCCGCCCGGCAGGAAGTCGCGGTCGCGAAGGCGAACAAGTGGGAAGACCTGAGTGTCGGTCTGCTGGCGGAAGCCGAGCGGGCCGAGGATGCCCCGAACGGGCTCGAGAACGACCAGTTCATCGGCCTCCGCTTTTCCCTTCCACTCCCGCTCTGGAACAAGAACGAGGGGCGGATCGCGGAAACGGAAGCGACGGTCACACGCCGGGAACTGGAAGCCGAGGCCCTTGCCGCGCAGGTTTCCGCCGAAGCCGCCGCCGCCCGCGACGAGATGAACGCGGCCCGCCGCATCCTCACTGAAACCGAAGGGACGCTGCTCCCGAAGGCCCGCGAGATCGAGGAGAAGATCGCCGCTTTCTACCAACAGGCGCAGCCCGGCAGCCAACTCGCCGACGTCCTGCGTTCCCGCGAGCGCCGCCTCGCCCTCGAGCAGGCGCGGCTGGACGCTCTCCGCGCCTACCACCTCGCCCGTATCCGCTATGAGGCGGCCTTGGGGCGTTGATTCCTTGTTTTCCCATTTTCCAATTTTACTATTTCCATGAAACGCATCTTCCTTTTTCTGGCCTGCGCAGGCCTCGCGAACGCCGCGGATTCCGAAACGGATCCGAATATGGTCGTCCTCGACGAAACGGGCGTGCAAAACCTCCGGATCGAAGTCACCGAAGCCGAGGAATCGGACTTCGAGAAGACGGTTTTTTCCCTGGGGCGCATCGAGGCCATCCCGGCCCAGCGCAGTGGGGTGACCAGCCGGATTTCCGGGCGCATCATCGCCCTGGATGCCACTCTTGGTGATGTCGTGGAAGCGGGCCAGGAAGTGGCCCGGCTGGAGAGCCGGCAGGCGGGGGATCCGCCTCCGACGATCCCGTTGAAGGCCCCGAAGGGCGGGCTCGTGACTAAGGCGAATGTCGCGCTGGGGCAGGCCCTGGAACCGGACATGACGCTGATGGAGATCACCGACTTGAGCGAAGTCTGGGCCATCGCCCGGGTGCCCGAGCACCAGGCGGGCGAGATGAAGCCGGGCACGAGGGCCCATATCCGGGTCTCCGTATTGCCGGGAGAGGAATTCGAGGGCGAACTGCTCCGTTTCGGGATCGAGGCCGACCGCGAGGGCGGAACGATCGACGCGCTCTTCAAACTTGCGAATCCTGAACTAGCGATCCGCCCGGGGATGCGCGCGGAATTCTCCATCGTGCTCAGCAGCCGCGAGAATGTCCTCAGTGTGCCGAGGAGTGCCCTTCAAGGAGAACCGTCGGCGCGTTTCGTCTATGTGCGGGATTTCGATCTCGAGACCGTTTTCATCAAGACACCGGTGGTGATCGGGGAAATGAACGACCGCTTTGTGGAGATCGAAAGCGGATTGTTTCCCGCCGATGAGGTGGTGACGCGCGGGGCCTATTCGCTGGCCTTCGCGGGGGCGGGCAGTATTTCGCTGAAAGAAGCCCTCGACGCCGCGCACGGGCACGAGCACGCGGCCGACGGCTCGGAACTGACGCCGGAGAATCAGGTCGCTTCCCTTGCGGCGGAGGCGGGTGATGACCATGGGCACGATCACGCGGAGAGGGGCGTCAGCTCCTACTGGCGTGTGGGGGCGATCATAAGCTTCGTCCTCTTTCTGGTCTCACTGCTCACTCGCGGTGGCGGGTCGCAGGGTGGCGAAATGACAGCGAAACCGAAACGGAAGGGGGCGCTGTAAACGTATGCTCAACAAAATGATCCATTGGTCGCTCGCAAATCGGGCGATCATCATCGGCGTTGCCATCCTTTGCCTCGTCCTCGGTTTGCGCACGGCCACGGAACTTCCCGTGGAGGTCTTGCCCGACCTGACGAAGCCGACCGTCATCATCCTCACGGAAGCTCCCGGACTCGCACCGGAAGAGGTCGAGGCGCGGGTAACCCAGCCGATGGAAAGCGCCCTCATGGGCGTGGCGGGGCTGACTCGCTTGCGCTCGAACTCCGATGTCGCGCTTTCCCTCGTCTATGCAGAATTCGACTGGGACACGGACATTTACAAGGCCCGGATTCTCGTGCAGGAACGCCTCCAGGGCGCACGCGAGCAGCTACCGGACGGCGTCGAACCCTTCATGACGCCGGTGGCCTCGCTCATGGGGGAAATTCTCCTTGTGGGCGTGCGCTCGACGATCAAGGAGGGCGAGCCCGGTTACATTCCTCCTCGTGAAATCCGCTCGCTTGCGGACTGGACGATCAAGCGACGTCTCCAGAGCGTCAACGGCATCGCGGAAATCCTGAATATGGGCGGCGGGGTGAAACAGATCGAGATCCAACCTGATCCTTACCGGATGGAGGCGAACGGCGTCACCTTCGAGGAACTCGAGCATGGGGCGATGGACGCCGCCAACACCACTACGGGTGGTTTTCTCAACACCGGCCCGACGGAGATCATGGTGCGCAATCTCGCCATGACCGTCGACCTGGAGGACATCGCGGGCACGGTCATCAAGATGGTCAACGACCGCCCTATTGGCATCGGCGACGTGGCGAACGTCGTGTGGGGGGTCGAGCCGATGCGCGGCGACGCGACGGCAAGCCAGAGTCCGGAGAAATCGCCGACTTACGGGGTCATCATGTCGATCACCAAGGCCCCGGGCTTCGATACGCGCGAGCTGACGGGACAGATCAAGGCGGCGCTCGACGAGTTGGCTTCGACCTTTCCGAAGGGAGTGGAATCGATGCTGCTCTTCCAGCAGAAGGATTTCATCGACCACGCGATAGGGAACCTCACCGAGGCGATCCGCGACGGGGCCATCATGGTGACGATCGTCCTCTTTCTCTTTCTCCTGAATTTTCGCACCACCTTCATCACCCTCATGGCGATGCCGCTGTCCTTCGGGATCACGATGCTCGTCTTCAAGGGTTTCGATATCAGTGTGAACTCGATGACGCTCGGGGGACTCGCGGTGGCCATCGGGATGGTCGTCGATGATGCGATCGTGGATGTGGAGAATGTCTTCCGGAGGCTGCGGGAGAATGCTGGCCTCGAGCATCCGCATCCCCGGCTTTCCGTGATCGCGCGGGCCTCCGGGGAGGTGCGGAATTCCATCCTCTATGCTACCATCCTCATCATCCTCGTCTTCCTGCCCCTGCTCGGTCTGACCGGTGTGGAAGGGAAACTCTTCGCGCCGATCGCCATCGCGACCATCATATCGATGATCGCGTCGTTCATCGTCTCGCTGACCGCAATTCCGGTGCTGTGTTCGTTCCTGCTCGATCCGAAGGAAGGTCATAAACACAAGGACGGCTTTCTCACGCGGGGGATGAAATGGCTGCTGGAGAATACGCTCCTGCGCTTCGGGCTTGGCCAGCCGTACCTCATGCTCGCGCTGGTGATCATGATCGTCATGGCCGCCTTCTCGCTTTATCCGAAGATGGGCAAGGACTTCCTGCCCAAGTTCCAGGAGGAGACGGCACTCGTCGCTGCCACTTCGGCACCCGGTACCTCGCTGGAGGAGATGAACCGGATTTCCGATGTCATCGAGCAGCAGATCCTCTCGGTGCCGGAAGTGCGCAAGCTGGGCCGTCGCCTCGGGCGCGCCGAGCGGGGGGATCATGTCGTGCCGGTTTCCACTGCCGAATTCGACGTCGATTTCCGGGAGGTGGAGGGCGAGGAGAACGCCCGGAGCCGGAAGGAGATTCTCGCCGACATCACGGCGAAGATCCGCGCCGTGCCGGGTGTTTTCGCCGTGGTCGGGGGGCCACTTGCGGACCGGATCGGCCACATGATGAGCGGCGTTTCCGCGCCGGTGGCGGTCAAGGTTTTCG
>JAHEDC010000263.1 GCA_024641425.1 Verrucomicrobiales bacterium
ATGCCACAGCCGTATTTCGTTCCCGTGAGGAAAAGGATGTCGCGCAAGACCCAGAGCAGCGGGGTATCCGACGGTACATCGACCTGATAAACCTGCGCGTTAATGTTTAGCGTGATCATGTTGATAAGTAACCACGCGAGTTAGGGCATTGTCTAAGTTGTTAGCGTAACAAAATGGTAGGAATTGAACCCGATGTCCCAAAACAATTCCGCCCCGACCCATGAAAAAGGTCGGGGCGGATGGAAACGCCGGCGTTCGGGAACTTGGGGGGGACGTCCGGCGGTTTCCTTGTGCGGGCGGGTGCTTGGGAGAAACGAAAGGAAGATTAGCTTCCAGAAGTCGGGAGGGTTCCGGAAAAAAGAACATCGCCCGCGAGCACGAGTGCGACGCTTTCGCCGACGGCATTGAAATCGAGCAGTAACTCATTGCCTCCGTTTCCTTCGTCGTCGAAGTGAAGCTGGCCCTCGGAATCACCGCTCTGGCCGGTAACGGTCAGGGTTCCTCGGGAAATCCCGCCGATCACGACATCATAGGCACCGGGAGGCGCGTTCTCGACTTCGATCTCAAGGCCGACGATGCCCGCGATGCCGAACTGCACCTCGACCTTCGCCTTGACCTCGCTGTCCAGCCCGGGCGCCTTGTCGAGGGTGATCTTGATGTTATCCTCGATGCCGTCGTCTCCGACGTCCCCGCCCGTTGGAGGGTCGGAGGGAGTGGGCAGGGTATCGCTGAAGTAGACGAGGCCATCGCGGATCACTTCGACCGGCAGCCCAATGACATCGATCAGCAGCGCGATCTCCTCGGGTTTGTTCGGATTGGTCTCGAACTCGACCTCGCCCTCGATGCGGTCGCCGTCGGGAGTGAGCACGAGTTGGCCGATCACGGTGCCGTTCACGACGAGATCGTAGGCCCCCTCGGGCATCGTGCCGATGTCGGCGCGACCGTCGAATTCCAGCTTCACCTTTCCGGTCGCGAGCCGCTGGAGCTTGGCGCGGACGCGGCTGCCACTCGGAGCAGCGACCCGGGCGAGCGTGATCTCGATCTCCATCTCGTCGTCGTCATTACGGTGATCCAGATCGTCCTCATCGGCGATCATGTCGTTGTCATCATCGGGATCCTCGCGGTTGCCGAGGCTATCGCCGTCGGTGTTGCGGTCGGCCGGATCGTCATCGGCCAGGCTATCACCATCGGTATCATCTTCCATCTCATCGCCGTTGCCGAGAGCGTCGCCGTCGATGTCCTCGTCGACGTCATCGCTCGCATCATCCCCGTCGATATCCATTTCGGCCTCGTCGTCGTCGTCCAATCCGTCGCCATCGATGTCGTCTTCGGAATCCTCGCTGTCCAAACGACCGTCGCCGTCGATGTCCCGCTCGTTCGCGTCGGTGTCGTCGCGGCCATCGCCATCGATGTCGGCTTCCATCGCATCGTCATCGGAGAAGCCATCGCCGTCGATGTCGGTTTCCCCCAGCGAATCGTCGCCGAGTTCGTCTCCGTCGATGTCCTTCTCCGCCGGGTTGTCGTTGGCGAGGTGATCGCCGATATACTGGCCTTCGTAGGGCCCTGACTTGGCGATGCCGCCGTCAACGTTGTCATCGATGGCGTTCGGAATGCCGTCGTTGTCGATGTCGGGATCGACGATATTCGGAATGCCGTCCCCATCGAGATCGGGAGCGTTTCCGCCCGCGCGGATTTCGTGCACCGCGAGCGACAGGCTCAGGGCGGCGACGAGGCCGAGGCGGATGGGATAGTGGTTTTTCATGACGGGTTTCGCTTTCATCGCTGAGTTTTGGTTCAGTGGTTCTTGCGCTCGGGTAACATTTAGCTTCGGGTCAAGGGGATTCGCAAAACGTTTAGCGTAACGAGATGGTAGGAATTGCCGGAAGGCCTCGTTTCAGGGGCGCTCGACGCGGAGGCGGAAAAAGCGCTGGGTGAAGGATGCGATATTCGCGATGTCCCGGATCTCGACCACCCGCACCGCGCTTCCGCCGGTTTCCCCCGCAACATAACCGGGGCCGGTGAAGGCGCCTCCGCCCTCGCTCACACCCAGTTCCGTCCACAGGCCGGAAAGCGATTCCGAAACTTCGACAATGAGCCGCACGTCGTTCTTCAGGGGATCGCGCGGCACCAGCATCGCGAGGCGGGTGCCTTCGGGATAAACCGTCAGGTCGGCGGCGGGAGGCGTGGCTTGGTCGAAACCGTTCGGCGACAAGCCGAGCGCGTATTCCACCAACAGAACCGTGCCGTCCCGGTCGGAATCCTCCAGATCCCCCGCGCCCATATCGCCGACCACCGTTCGTTTCCAGGTGTCGAAGGGCGTTTCCGGTCGGATGCGGAAGGCGACCCCGCCTCCTTTCGCCCCTCCACCGGCGGCGACGCCGTAGAGGGTGCCGTCCGCCGAGGGCAGGATTCCCCCGGTGTGGACGAGCCCAAGGCCATCATCGACCCCGCCCGCCCCGGGAGCCGCGCCACCTTCCCCCGTGAAGGAAACGAGCGTCTCCAGGCCTGCTTCCGCCGACCAGGAAAAGACGCTCCCGAAACCGTCCGTGCCCCCTTCGACACAGGTGCCGTAGAGCTTGCCATCGATCCCCGGGACCAGATCGCCCTCCGGACGCGCGCCGCCCGATCCCGTGAATTCCGCGAGCACAACCGAGGAATCGGAGGCCGGATTCAATTGGATCAGCGTGCCCGCGTCCGCCGAACCGCCAAAGGCGGTCGTGCCGTAAATCATCCCGTCGCCGCCCATGACGAGCCCGCTCCGCGGCGAGCGCGGGCCGCCGGCTCCGAACGCGACCACGACGCTGTAGGTGCCCGAGGGAAGGATGCGGAAAAGGACGCCCGCATCGGCTGCCCCGCCTCTCTCGGCCACGCCATAGAAGCTTCCATTCGGAGCCAGCACGAGGGCACCGCGCGCCGTTTGTCCGGGCGCGGCGCCTGCCGTTCCGGTGAGGGCCACTACTCGCGTCCGCGTGCCGGCGGCATTGATCTTGTAAACGGTGCCGCGGCCGAAGGTCCCGCCCTCGCGACTGGTGCCATAAAGCGCGCCGTCGCTCCCCCGGATCAAGGTTCCTTCCGAAACCGAACCGGTGGAGGTCGTCGCCGTGGCCACGAATTCCGCGCCATTGGCCACGGAGTAGCGGAAAGCCGCGCCGCGTCCGGCATTTCCGCCCGCACCGGCGACGCCGATGTAGAATCCATTGTCGGCGAACAGTCTTCCATCCGGCGCATCCCCCAGCATTCCGCCCAGCGCGGCGACCGGGCTCACTCCGGTCGTGGGATCGATCCGTAGAAGGGCGCCGCCCCCGCCATCTCCGCCCGCGGCGACCGGAAAAAGAAAGCCGCCCGTGCCATCCTCCACCGGAGCCCCGCTCGGAAACCAGCCGTCGGGCCGGGAAAAATTCGCGAGGCCGGTGAAAGCTCCGGCTTCCGTGATCCTGAAAACCGTGCCCAGATTCGCCGGCCCGCCCGCGCTGGCCGTCCCGTAGAACGCGCCGTCCGTTCCGGTTGTGAATCCGGCGCGCGGCACCGAGCCGGCAGCGCTGCCATTCTCCCCCGTGAAATTCTCCAGCACGGAATACGAGCCCGCGGTCGTCGGTTCCGGCGAGCAAGGCGCCGACCGGCTGCGAGCCCGTTGGATCGGAGAACTCATGAAGCACCGCGAAAGTAGAAGGCGCAACCGTTGTCGCCTTGAAGGCCACGCCGAAGCCGCTCGCGCCGCCGAATTCCGTCGTCCCATAGAGAAACCCGTCGGAATGCCGGAGCACTCCGCCCCCAGGTCGCGAGCCCGCCGGTCCGTCGAAGGCGTGCAACGAGGAGAAGGCTCCGGAGGTATCGACGCGGAAAATCGTCCCGTTCCCGCTCGCGCCCCCATCGCGCGTCACACCGTAGAACAGGGTTCCATCCACGGCCAGGACGCCGACCGGCTGCGCGCCGGGAGCGGCTCCCGAGGTTCCGGTGAATTCCAAAAGCGTCGTCACCGTGCCTGAAGGCGAA
Organism: Verrucomicrobiales bacterium; assembly: GCA_024641425.1. Lineage (GTDB taxonomy): Bacteria > Verrucomicrobiota > Verrucomicrobiia > Verrucomicrobiales > DEV007 > JAHEDC01. Next base: position 3,994 of record JAHEDC010000263.1, read on the forward strand.
AGCCGGAAAACGGTGCCGAAACCCGCGCTGCCGCCGGCCTGGGTCGTTCCGTAGAAATTCCCGTCCGTATGGGCGACGAGATCGCCCGGCACCGAGCCTTTCGCCGCGCCCGACGTGCCCGTGAATTCCACCAGCACCGAGAAACCGCCGGTCACGCTGACCTTGAACGCCAACCCGAAGCCTCCCGCGCCGCCACCACTCGCCGTTCCGTAGAGGAAGCCGTCACTTCCCTCGGCCAGGGCCCCGACGGGTGCGATGCCGCTTGTCTCGGAGAAGGAAAACAGCGACTCGATGTTTCCGCCGGGCGACGCGCGGAAGACGGTGCCGAATCCGTGGATGCCGCCCGCGACTGTCGTGCCGTAGAAGTTTCCGTCGGAGTGCGCTACCAGACGACCGAGCGGCTGCGTGCCGGGGCGCTCGAAGGTGTGGAGCACCTCGTAACCCGCACCCAAAGCCGCGACCGGGGAAACGGTCGCGGCGAGGAAGACGAGGAGGCGGGTGAAAAGCGGGCTCAAGGGGGGATGTTCTGCGCGGGGGAAATCTCCGCCTCCATATTTGTGAAGCGATGACGGAGAAGGTATGGTACCTATATAGTGGTAACGGATTCCCCCCGCCAGTGCCAAGCGTGTTTCGTAACCGAATGGTTACGGAGTCGTCGTTGCCAGCCCCTTCTCTCCGACCCATATTCGATCTGATGAGACTCCCCCCCAACGGCTCAAAGCCCTTCAACTGCCTCCTTCTGGCAGCGGGGGCTTTCATGGGTTCGGGAATCACCTGGATCGCCTTCCATTTGGGCGGTGGATCCATGAATTTCGGCCCTGCGGACGCCGCTTCGTCCGAAAGCCAATCGTCGGCCCGGATTTCAGCGCTCACCGAACGGGCCGGCGATTCGACTTCCGGGGATCCCGCGCAAGCGCTTTCCAAGGCCCTTGCGGAGGTCGATCCCCGCGCGCGCGGGGAGTCCCTGCGGAGCGCCGGGGCCGCCGCGGCGAAACGGGATGTCGCCGAGGCCTTGCGCCAAGCCTACGGACTTACTTCCAAACAGGACCAGCTCGATTTCTATCGCGGCCTCTATGGTGTCTGGGGCGAGAGCGATCCTGAGGCGGCGCTTGAATTCGCGAAATCCAACCTCGCCGCCGGCACCCTGCAATCGGACGTGATCGGCATCGCCGTGAACAAATGGGCCGCCGATCATCCGCGCGAGGCATGGGTTTGGGCGGAACAGAACCTCTCCGGCCCGATCAAGGAGCGCGCGCTCGCCGACCTGATGATCGGCTGGACGCGGCGGGCTCCCAATGTCGCCGCCGACTGGCTCGCCGGCACCGGCTTGACGAGCCAGCCGCTCTTCAATGCCGTGGCCAGCACCTGGGCGGAGCAGGATCCCGCCGGTGCCGCCGCCTGGGCCACTACGCTGGAGGAAGGGAAGGCGAAGCTCACGGCCAAAGTCGCGATCGCCAGCGAATGGGCCTCGCAGAATCCGGCCGAAGCCGCCGCTTTCTTTACGCCGGAGATCACCAACGGCGGCAACCAGAACCTGGCCATCGCGATCACCGACATTTGGGCCTCGAACGATCCGGCCGAAACCGCCGACTGGATCCGCCAGCTCCCGGCAGGCGACGGGCGCAATGAAGCCGCCGCCACCCTCGCGACGGTCTGGGCCGCCAGCGATATCCGGGCCGCCGTCGCCTGGAGCGCGACGCTTTCGGACGCCGCGATGCGTCGTCAGGTCATCACGCACATCGGAACGACCTGGGGAGCGATCGAACCTGACTCCGCGCTGGACTGGTTGGCCACGCTGCCTCCCGCCGACGCTGCCGAGGGCATTACCGGGGCCTTTTATTCCTGGGCCGGCACCGATCCGGTCGGACTGCGGGAATGGGTCGATTCCGCGGCGGCCAACGGGATGTCCGACCTGGGCCGCACGAGTCTCGGAGACGTTCTCAGCGCAACCGATCCCTCCTCGTCCCTTGACCTCGCGCTCGGCATGTCGACGGGCCCGGCCCGCAATGATGCCCTCGCCCGCTACTTCCGCGATTGGCGGAAAACCGACGAGAGTTCCGCGTTCGACTGGCTTCAATCGACGTGGGCGACGCTCCCCGCCGATTCCCAGACCCGGCTCATGAAAGAAGCCGACCGGAATATCATTCCGCGCTGATTTCGTCGGCGAGTGGAAGGCGAAATTCGAACGCGGTCCAGCCTTCGCCGGAACGCAGGAGCGTGAGATCCCCGCCATGGGCCCGAGCCAGCTCACGGGCGATGTTGAGGCCCAGGCCGTGGCCCCGCACCTCCTCGCCCACCTTCGTCCCCCGCCGGAAGCGCTCGAAGATTCGCTCCTGTTCTTCTTCCGGAATCCCCTCGCCGCTGTTTCCGAGCACGATGGAAGCCATTGCGCCTTCGCGGACGACCTTGCAGGAAATCCGGCCGCCCGATCCGGTATATTTCGCGGCGTTTTCGACCAGATTCTGCAGCACCAAACCGATTCGCCGAGCATCCCCCATTACTTCCAGGGTCTCGGGCGTGTCCATCTCCAACGCGATCTCTCTTCCTTCCACGAGGACGCTCAAATCATCGAGCACGCCCGCGAGCAAGGGCACAAGATCCATCCGCCTCGCTTCGAGAACGAGCCGCCCCGCGTCGGCCTGCGCAAGGAGCAGCAGGTCTTCAATCAACGCGGTGAGGCGCCGCGTCTGCTGGAGGAGCGCATTCACTTCCTCGGCTTCCTCCGCCTTCAGATAGTCGCATTTCCGCAGTTCATCGAGACCCGCGCGGAGGACGGCGACCGGCGTCTTCAGCTGGTGCGAGGCATCGGCGGAAAAGCGCGCCGCCGATTGATAGGAGGCTTGCAGGCGGTCGAAGGTGTGGTTTAGCACGTGGGTCAGGCGCGCGATCTCGTCGCCGGCCAGGGGCACCGGCAGGCGCTCTTCCGGGCGATTCGCGCTGATCCGCTCCGCCGCCCGGGTCAGCTCCGCGACCGGAGCGACGGCCCTGCGGCCAAGCAGCAGGCCGCCCCCGAAGACGAGCACGCCCACCAGCGGCAGCGAAACGAGCAGGCCGAAGCGCAAATCGTGCTGGAAGCGCTCGATGGTTCCGAGCCGCGTGCCGATGCCGACCAGATACGGGCCTTCGCGGAACAAACCGATGCGGCAGTTTCTTTCGAACAGCTGAACGGTGGAAAGGCCTTCGGTTTCGAGGCCCAGTTTCTCGCTGCCCAGGTTCGGTGACCGGTAGAGCACCTGACCTTCCGGTCCGAAGATTTCCAGGTAGCGCTGCCGGAGCGCGAGCGGCACGAATTTCTGGCTCAGCGGACGTCGAGGATCGACCGGCGAGCCGCGGAAATTCTGGAGGTCCCGGAACAACTCGTCCGCGTTTTCCTTCAGTTCCGTGTCGAGTTGTGCCAGCTGGTTGAAGTAAATCACGGACATCAGAATGCCCGCCGCCACGACGAGGACACCAAGGGTCAGGATCGCCGCGTAAGCGCCGACCTTGACCTTGAGCGACCAGCGTTTCATGAGGGAGAGCGCATCACATAGCCCACTCCGCGCACGGTCTCAATCACCGATTCCGATCCCGCGGCCGCGAGTTTCTTCCGCAAGCGCATGATGAAAATCTCGACGGTCCGCGTGTCGTACTCGTGCTCCCGTTCCCAGATGCGTTCGCAGATTTCGTCGCGCGAAAAGGTGCGGCCCGATTCCCTCATCAGGATCAGAAGGACTTCGAATTCCCGAGGTGAAAGTTCGACCCGTTCCCCATGGCAACTCACGCGCCGCCGCGCCGTATCGAGACGGAGATCGCCCATGACGAGGACATCCGAGGGCACCGTGGCGCCGCTCCGTCGACCCAGGGCTTCCACTCGCGCCAACAGTTCATCCATCGCAAAGGGTTTGGTCAGATAGTCGTCGGCACCCGCCTTCAAGCCCGCGACACGGTCACCGATTTCGGAGCGCGCCGTCAGCATGAGGACGCGGGCCGCCACGCCGCCCTCGCGGATGCGCCGGAGCACCTCGAAGCCATCGAAGCCGGGCAGATTCACATCAAGCAGAATGAGATCGATCCTTTTCGCGAGCGCCGCTTCGACCGCCTTCGGTCCCTCCAGGACGCGCTCGACCTCATGCCCGGCGCGCACGAGGGCGCGCTCTACCTGGCCGCCGAGTTTCGGTTCGTCTTCGACTAACAGAATATCCATGATTCGCCTTCATCTTGCCCGAGGCCGCCCTCGCAGGCAATGCCAACGCGCTTCCCTGCGTGAGATTTTCGTAACGGTTCGGTTACAAAGCACCACTCGTCAGTCCGCCTCAGTGGTTTTTTGGCACATGAAATGCGTCTTCCAGGAAAATTGCCGGGGGCTCGGTCTCATCGACCGTCTCGTCGCGGAATTCATCACCATCGCGCGGCAATGCGGACTGACCCGGTTGGAATCGGAGATCAACGGGGAGCGGGAAGTCGCGATCCAGTCGATGGCGGCGGCGGGCTTCGAGGAACTCGTGCGACTTCCCGAATCCATCCAGGACATGGAGGCGGAATTCCACGATTACGTCCTCCTGGGGATGCGTCTCGTGGCCTCCTTCGAGTGTCTCGGGACGGGGGATTGAGGGGGAAGGCTCCTCGCGATTTCTTCCCGTTTGGGGGGGCATGGGAGCGGCGACCAATGGGCGAGAGCGGGGGTCTCATGTTGGGCTGCCCGCTCCAGCTGTAGGGAGAACCCGGAGGGATCCCGGACGTGGAAGGGTCGGCCTGAGCGTCACCTCCGGATTTCTGAGGGAAAGGGGGCAGGGATTCCCGTGCGCGCCGGAATCCCTTCTTCAGGCTATGGATTGCCTCCACTCTTCATTCCCGCGTCCCTATCGGATGCCGACGTGTTTCTGGCGAATCGGTGCACGGTTTTTT
>JAHEDC010000264.1 GCA_024641425.1 Verrucomicrobiales bacterium
GTCTCCGCCTTGCACGCCGATCACCGGAAACGCCGCCTGAGGCTGGAAGGGCCCGTCGGCGTTCTCCCTGAAATTGATCACGGTCTCAAGGGTTGTCGTCTCCGCGATGATGCTCCCGCCAGGCCCGAAAAGGTTTCGGACGCTCGCAATGCTGTTCAGCGTTCCGCCCGAACGCGCATTGCGCACGATCCAAAGGAGCGGGCGATCCGCCGGATCGGTCGGGTCGGTGTTCTGCGCGACCTCGAATCCATCGGGAGCTCCATCCCCATCGGTATCCGAGACCAGAGGATTGGTTCCCGTATTCGCCGCATCGACAAACACTCCGGTGTTCGTTTCAGCTCCATCAAGGATTCCATCGCGATCCGTGTCGGGGCGGAATGGGCTGGTTCCGCGGTCACTCAGGCTGACCCAGATGCCGGTTTCCGTTTCCGCCATGTCCGGCGCGCCATCCCCGTCGGTGTCGCCATTGGTCGGATTGGTTCCCCTGGCGAGCTCGTTCTGGTCTTGAATTCCGTCGAGATCCGCGTCGCCCCCGGGCGCCAGGACGGTGAGATCCACCGCGAAGCGAAGTTCCCAGGCGTCGGGAAACGTGTCCCCGTCGATGTCATTGGGGGGATCGAGCGAAGCCGGACTGGCCCCATTGAAGATGGCCGTCACCTCGCCAGGGGTCAGTTCGCGGCTGAAGATCGCGATATCATCCATCGTTCCCTCGACCGCATCGATGAAGGTGGTGCCATTGTTGCCAATGAACAATTCGGTGAAATCGGTGGGGAGCGCCGCCGTGTTGATTCCGCTGATCACTTCCACGCCATTGACATAGATCCTCTTCGTATCGCCGTTCTTCACGAGCACGACGTGCTCCCACTTGGAGAGCCACTGCGCGCCGGGATTGACCGAAATCCGGTTCACGCCATCGACGGCATCGCCGCCGGTGTCCCAGTAAACCGTGCTGTCGCTCCACGGCGCGTGGGCGCTGAAGGCCCGCTGCGTCGAGGTCGCGTTCGCCCAGAAGTTGGTCTGCTCGCCGATGAGGGTCAGGGTCTGCCAGAACGAAATGGAAATGGCATTCGCGGTGCCAGCGGCATTGAGGAAGGTGCCGTCAATGACATGCATGCGGTGCCGGTCGTTGCCGAAAAGCAAGCCCCGGTCGGTCGCTCCTCCGGTGTGGCCCGTCCCGGCATTGGTGAACTGGGCGCCGTTCAGGAGGAGACCGGCGTTTCCGGCCTGGACGTCAATGGCGCGTCCTGCGCCGACGGTGTCGAAATTCCAATAAGCGATGAGATCCCCCGCACGCGCCCCCGGAGTGATTCCGATCGCAAGCGAGGTGAGAAGAAGCAACGGTTTTTTCATGGGCTGGTATTCGGTTAGTGTTCGGACTGCGGGGATTCCCTTATTACGGATTTACCGGATTTAATTCAGGAATAACCAAGGGCGATGCTGGCAGTTCGGGAGCAGAATGTCTGCCATTAATTTTGGTTTCACGGACTGATTCTCGCGCTGGAATCCGCGTTCACGCCCCGTGCAAAGGGCAAGTATCGCCGACACCCGGCAGGAAAGCATTCGGGGGGTCGGGCGAGCGCCGCAACAAATCCCGATTTGCCTTGCAGGCCGCGCGCTTCCATACTCACCGTGTGTCCTCCGACGCCTTCCATGGCCGCTCCCCTCGCCTCCAGCCATCCGCCCGATCGCGCCGCATCCCTCTCGATGCTTCGCCGGTCGAGGCTGCCGCGCGCCTGCGTCCCCTGGGCGGACTCGTTTTCCTCGATTCCGCGCTGACCGGCTCCGAACCGCAGCCCCTCTCGATCATCGCCGCCGCCCCCGAGAGGATCGTTCGAGGCTCCATCCACACCAGGGATGCCGACGTGCTCCGGCACTGCCTCCTCGCGGCCGGCCACGATCCGGAGGTCGACTGGGGACTGCCGAACGGCGGGCTTGTCGGTACCATCGATTTCGACGGGCGCTTCTCCTTCGGCGTCTACCGGAACATGCTCGTCCACCGCCACGACACCGGCGAATGGTTCGAAACCGGTGACGGCTCGCTTTCAGAGGCCGCGCGCAGGGATTCCGACGGGTCTCCTCCGGCCTCCCCCACCCCGGTTTTTCACCCCGACACGCCGCGTGACCGGTTTCTTTCCGCAGTCACGGCCGCCAAGGAATACATAGCGGCGGGCGACATCTACCAGGTCAACCTTTCGCAACGTTTCTCCGCTCGCTGGGACTCCGACGGGGACGCCTTCGCCCTTTATGAAACGCTTCGCGACATCTCGCCGGCCCCTTACGCGGCTTTCCTCGATCTCGACGACCGCACGGTTCTGTCTTCGTCCCCCGAGTCCTTCCTCCGCCTCAGCGGGGCTGGCATCCGCACCCGCCCGATCAAGGGCACCCGTCCGCGTTTCCATGATCCCGCCACCGACGAGAAATCCGCCTATGATCTCATCACCTCCCGCAAGGAGGTCGCGGAACTCATCATGATCACCGATCTCGAGCGCAACGACCTCGGCCGGATCTGCCAGTTCGGCAGCGTGCGCGTTCCGGAGTTACTCAAGCTTGAGCGCTATGCCCAAGTCTTCCACCTCGCGAGCACCGTCGAGGGTACACTCCGCGACGATGTCGATCCCGTCACCGCCGTCGCCCTCTGCTCGCCCGGCGGATCCATCAGCGGGGCCCCGAAGATCCGCGCCCTCCAGATCATCGACGAGCTCGAAGCGCTCCCGCGCGGACTCTACACCGGCTCGATCGGCTATTTCGGCTTCAACGGAGAAAGCCACTTCAACATCGCCATCCGCACGGCCGTGGTCGAGAACGACCGTATTCTCTTCCACGTCGGCGCCGGCATTGTCGCCGATTCGGATCCACAGCGCGAATACGAGGAAACCCTGCACAAGGCCGCCGGGCTCCTCAAGGCGGCGCGCAACCCGCCTCCCCTTCCCTAAATGGATAAAAAAAGGCGGCGGATTCAGGGAATCCGCCGCCGCTGTCCCGACGTGACGCCGGGCGCAGACTTTCAGGGGAGAAGCGCCGGCTGCCTTCGGCGCCGGCAAGAAGGAATTAGAGACCTTCCTTCAGCGCCGAAGAGGGGCTGAACTTCACCGACTTGGAAGCCTTGATCTTCATGGCTTCGCCGGTCTTCGGGTTGCGACCCATCCGGGCAGCCCGCTTGGACACCTTGAAGGTGCCGAAACCGATGAGCTGGACGGCTTTGTCTTTCTTCACGCCTTTGGCGATCGCCTCAAGGACGGCTTCCACGGCGTCGCTCGCGGCGCGCTTCGAGGTTTCGCCACCGAGGGCTTTCTGGACTGCTTCGATCAATTCGGATTTATTCATAATTTGGATGGTTTAGCGATTTCTCCCCTAGGAAAGACGGGGACTCTTGCCGAATTCCCTCCAAAACCCTAAGTTTATCAAGCATTTTTCCGCCCCCTGCCCCCGATTTCCGCGTTTTTTTGGCCAAATGGCGGCATTTCGCCTATAAATCGGGCATGCACCGCGCCCGATTCCTTCAAAATAGCCCCCGCATCGCCCCCTCCGCCTTCATCGCGCCCAGCGCCGATATCATGGGCGATGTGACCATCGGCGAGAAGGCAAGCGTCTGGTACCAGACGGTTCTCCGCGCCGACATCGAACGCATTGTCATCGGCCCCTTCTCGAACATCCAGGACGGCAGTGTCATCCATCTCGAACAGAATCGTGGCACCCATGTCGGCCAATACGTCACCGTCGGACACAAGGCCCTCCTCCACGCCTGCACCGTCGACGACGAGGTGCTCGTGGGGATGGGTTCGATCCTCATGGACGGCGTCACCGTCGGCGCGCGCTCGATCATCGGGGCGGGAGCCCTCGTCACGATGAACACGGTCGTCCCGCCCGGCTCGCTCGTTCTCGGCTCCCCGGCGAAAGTCGTGCGTTCCCTTTCGGAGGACGAGCAGAAATCCATCCGGACGTGGGCGCAGAAATACGTCGACCTCGTCGATGTCTTCCGCGACCACGAGGCAAAGCGATCCTAACCTTTCACCACGATTCGTCGAAAAGCGCCTCATTCCGCTCCCGCCGCCGGCGCTCGTCGACCTTTCCCGCCTTCCAGAACTCGGCGAACGTCTTCTCCTTCGTTCCTCCGAAGGCCGTCCCCTTCCCTTTCTTCTTGCTGAGATCCGGGATCATGTCCAGGAGACGGCAGAGCCAGCGCGGCGCTTCCTCGGGATCATACTGGGGCAAGGTCCCGGATAGGTCGTTTATCGTCTTGAGGATGACAAAGACGACGAAGAACCCTCGCATTCCCCCAGACAGCCCGCTCGCCAGCATTCCGATCATGATCGTCAGGTGGATGACGAAGACGCGCGCCATACTGCGCTCGGCCATGCCTTCGATCCAGCGGAAGGGACGGCGATCCATTCCCGGGAGATCGATGAGGAAATCGACCGTCTGCATGGCTAGCATGATGCCGCAACCGAGGGCCATGGCATGAAAATCCAAGCGCATCTCCGCCCCCTTTCCCTTGTGCGTCAGGAGAACAACGAAGGAGGTCAGGAAGACGCCGTGCGCGGCCGAGAACGCAAGCATCACGGGGAGATAATGGCGCAGGAACGGGATGCGCGCGCCACCCGAGTGCCGCTTCCCCGTGGTCTCATAGCGGAAATGCCCGCGCACCCGCACCACCCGGCGATGGAACACCGCCCGCAGCGCGACGAAGAACGACGCGAACACGGTCTCGATCCAGTAGATAGTGAGGGTCGTGCCGGAATTCCAGTCTCCCAGAAACCAGCCCAGGGCCGGCACGGCGTTGATGCCGAGGGCGGTGAGGATGTGGGTGAACCGCATCGCGCTTACTCCATGCTCGGCGCGTCCACCGCGTCCACGACCGTCGCCTTGCCGCCCGTGCCGATCCACACGCTGACGAGCTTGTGGTAGCCGTCTCCGTCGTCGCCGTTGCTGTAGCTGGCGAAATACATCACGACCAGAGTGTTCGCATCCTGCCAGTATTCGGCATCGACCAGGCTGTCGCGCTCGGTGAACTGATTCTCGGCGAGGGCCTTCTTTTCCTCGGGAAAAAAGACCGGCATCTCGACCGGCTGCCACTTCCCTTCGGCGAGACGGTAGATCAGCGTCCGGGCAAAGCGCGGCCCGTCGCCGAGACGGAGCGCCAGCAAGTCGCCCTCCGGGCTCCACAGCGCCCAGCACGGCATCAGACAGGTCTCGCCGCCATCGCCGAACAGCACCTTGGGCGGAGCCGACTTGTCGGCGGGCGCAATGGTGATCAGCGTCGTTTCCTCGCCATCGCGGGTGAAGGCAACGTGCCAGAGGCCGTCCGGGGATTCGTGGTCCGCCGCCACCTTCTCCCCGCCCGGCAAGGCGGCTCGAAGCGAAGAGCCCGATTTGAACTCCCACTCCCCGCCCATCAGCACGTCATCGAGCAGCCAGCGCTGGTCCCGCTCCCGGAAAACGAGCCGATCCGTCCAGGTGACGGGCTCCTGTCCCGGATCGCGGTAAGTCTGCGCCACCTTCGCGGTGGCGTAGGGCCCAATCACAATCTCGCCCAACTTCCATTCCGTCACGCCCTCGAAGGAACTGCTGAAAAGATCGCCCTCGATCCAGTCCGGCTTCTCGTCGGGTTCCGTGCGCTGCTGCTCTTGTTGGATGAAGCGGGCACGCTCGATGGCGTCGCCCAATTCCGGCGTCATAAGCGGGGCCAGCCGCTTCATCTGCTCGACCGTCGGAATCCCCTCGACCCGTTCCTTGCGCAATTCGGTGGAGAAAACGGTGGCGGCCTTCTGGATGGCCTCGGATTCGCGCGCGCGGGCGGCGGTCTCCTCGGCAAGTGTGGGCTCGGCAGCGTGAGCCACCGTTTGAATGATCAGGGCAAGGGCAAGGATGGAAGGAAGCGGTTTCATGGATGGTGGCGTTGGAATTCGGGATCGGGAGCTCGCCCGATGCGTGCGCAAAGCTCGCGATAGAGCGGTTCGCGTGCTTCCTCCTGAAACCGGAGGATGAACGGACGCGGGGCCATATCCCAGGGCGACTCGGCCTGGCCGTGGATAAAGAGGAGCATCATCGCGAATTCGCCGGCCGTGATGGCCTCCCGTTCGCGCACCCCGCGCAACAGGGCCTCGATCACGTGCGGCGGATGATGTTCCTCCACCTCCAGCAGGACGCCGATGAGTTCGTCCGCCGCCGCCTCGTCCCCGAGCGCGGCCACGAGGGCTTCCGTGCGCTCGTCCTCGCCGAGGATCTCCGGCGCATGGGACAGGATCATCGCCCGCGTCTCCCCGCCGCCGGCTTCGTAGGCCTGTTGCAGAATCTCGCGGGTATCCGGAGTGTCGAGCGCGGCCAGGGCCTCGACATCACGCCAGTCGCCGATGCCCCGGGCGGTGAGCAGGCTTTCGATTTGGGCCCGTTCTTCAGACGTGGCCTCCGCGAGCAGGGCGAGATCGTACCCAATGCCGTCATGCCAGCGCTCATGATTCATGATCATGCTCTCGCGGAAACGGTCGAGGAGGTTCGAGTTCATGCGACAGGGAGGGAATTCCGTCAACGCACCGCCGTCTTCGAGCGCATTCCATTCCGAATGAGCCAGAACGACGCCCAAGCCGAGCCCAGACTTGCGACACCGTAAAACGTCAGCGTGAACCAGAAGAGGCCCGGATCCCCGGCCCTCAGGATGGGTTCCCGCATCGAGCCATGCTTCGCCGGGAAAAATGTCGCGCCGTCCTCGAGTCCTCGCTTCACCATCCAACCCGCAAAGATCGCGATGCCCAGCGTCAGAAGAATGGCCACCAGCAGCGCGCGCCCTGATTTTGCGGGTTCCACGTAACGGGGCGGACCCGCCGCGGCCGGCCCCACGACCGCCGGAGCGTCGTTCGCTTCCCCGAAGTGATACTCGTAATCGGGCGGCCGGAATTCGCCCTTGATCCGGTCGATGATTTCCTCCCGCCGATGACGCGCCCACTCCGGATAGGCCTGCCATCCTTCCATAGACGGAAAGTAAATCACATGATGCGCTGGCCCCATAAGCATCTCTCCGCTCATCTCGATGCTCCGCCAACCAAAGCCGTGCTTTTCCTCGTAGGCGATAGTGTCACGCCCCCGATGCCCGACCCGCCAGTGGCACTTGCCCGCGCTCGGTGGGCCCCCGTCCGGTCCGCTGAAGAGTGAAGAACCGGTTCTCACGCGCGCCTGACCGTATTCCCGCCCTCACCCCTCGCCCACTGCCCGAAACCCGTCATTCCGCGGCGGCGGGGATGGGAAGGGAACTGGCGAAAACCGGTCATTTCATCGGATTCCAGCGGAAATCGCGCCGCCCGTCAAGCGCTCCCTGATTCGACTTTCCGCGGATTTCGCATTAGCATCTGAATAGCGATGAACAAAGGAGTAACTGAAATCGAAGTGAAAGCCATTCTCCCCACGAGCGGCGGCTGCGCCGTCTTTCTGGGCAATGACGTGAAAGTCTTCGTCATCTACGTTGACCAAATGGTGGGCGGAGCCATCGGCATGTTCATGAACAAGCAACCGAAGGAACGGCCACAGACCCACGACCTGATGGTCGATCTGCTCACCGCCCTCGGCGCCCGGGTCCAGCGCATCATCATCAACGACTTCAAGGACGGTGTCTACTTTGCCCGGATCATCCTCGCCGCCGAGAACGAACTCCACGAGCAAAAGATCGTGGAGCTCGACGCCCGCCCCAGCGACAGCATCGCCCTCGCGGTCCAGCAGGAGGCCCCGATCTACATCTCCTCCACCGTCTGGGACGAGGTCGAGGACATGACGGAAGTCCTCCAGAAAATGGAGGGATTCCGCGCGGGAGGGCCGGACGAGGAGTAGGCGATCCGACAGGTGTCCGCCGATTTCGAGTCCTCCGGAATTTTGCTTGCGCACCGGGGTCTCTTTTGCCACTTTTGGCGCCCACTCGGGCTGATAGCGGCCACACTGCAACCTACACCACGCTGAAATCCAAATATTCATGAAAGTCTTACTTTTAGGGGCCGGCGGCTTCATCGGAGTCAACCTGACCGAACGATTGCTCGCGGACGGAGTCCACGATGTGACCGCCATCGACATCCACGAAGAGAAAATCGGCCACCTCATCGACCAGCCCAGACTTGACTACCGGCACCTCGATATCTCGAAGGACGAGGCCGAGATCGAGGGGTTGGTCAGCCAGGCCGATGTCGTCGTCGACCTCGTCGCCTTCGCCAATCCGGCCCTCTACGTCACCGATCCCTTCGGCGTCTACGACCTGAACTACACGCAGAACATGAAGGTGGTCGAGCAGTGCCGCCGCCACAAGAAACGGCTCGTCCAGTTCTCGACCTGCGAGGTCTACGGCATCACCGCCGCCAAGGCGGCCGAGCAGTTCGGCCTCAGCTCCGATACCCACAAATGCGAGTTCATCGAGGACGAGACCCCACTCATCATGGGACCGGTCAAGAACCACCGCTGGATCTACGCGTGCGCCAAGCAGCTCCTCGAGCGCGTCCTCGACGCCCTCTGGAAATCGGAGGGGTTCCGCTTCTCCGTCATCCGCCCCTTCAACTTCGTCGGCCCGCGCATCGACTACCTTCCCTCCGAGGAAGCCGGCAACCCGCGCGTCTTCTCCCACTTCATGGACTCGCTCCTCTACGGCACGAATCCGATCAAGCTCGTCGACGGCGGCGAGGTCTACCGCGCCTACACCTACATCGACGACGCCGTCGATTGCATCGTCCGCATCATCGAGGACAAGAACAACAACTGCGACGGCCAGATCTTCAACATCGGCCAGCCCGACAACGAGCTGAAGATCAAGGAACTCGCGGTCAAGATGTGCGATATCTTCGACGAGAAGTTCCGTGAGGAAGGCGACCCGCCCCGCCCCGAGATCATCAACATCTCCGGCGAGGAA
>JAHEDC010000700.1 GCA_024641425.1 Verrucomicrobiales bacterium
GCTCACCGGCGGTCCCCTGAACGACTTTCTCTCCGGGGGAGCGAACGATGACATCCTCACCGGTGCGGCGGGGGCCGACCGTTTCGTTCTCCTCGGACCCGGCGAAGGTCGCGACCGCATCACCGATTTCCATCCCGCCGAGGGCGACGTGATCGACGTGACCGCGGCTCTCTCGGGAAGCTCGCAGCGGCTGACCGATTACGTGCGCCTGCGGACAGTAACGGGCGGAAGCGAACTGGCGATCGACGCGAATGGCGATAGCAGCGGCTTCACCGATTATGTGGTGACGCTGGAGAATTACACGTTGCCCCCCGAGCCGCTCCACACGCTCGTCGGCAGCGGAAATCTCGTCGCGGGCACGCTCGCTCTGCCGCCGCTTCTCAGCATTGCCGCGACCGATGCGGTGGCGAGCGAAACGGGACCGAATACCGGGGCGTTCACGATCACGCGGCTGGGATCGACCGTCGATGCGCTTTTGGTTTCCCTCCAGATCGGGGGCAGCGCGATCAATGGCGTCGATTATTCCACGATCCCGGGCAACGTGACCATTCCGGCGGGAGCGAGTTCGGTCACCGTGACGGTGACACCCTTCGTCGACAGCCTGACCGAGGTCGCGGAGATCGTGGAATTGCGCCTTCTCGAGTCCCCGGCCTATACCGTCGGCAGCACCTCGTTCGCGCAGGTGGTCATCGAGAATCTCAAGCCGCAGATCCGCGTCGAGACCCTCGTGCCGGTGGCCTCTGTTTCCGGCGGGCAGAAAGGAATCTTCCTCATCCATCGGGCCGGCGATGTCGAGGCCGGCGTCCTGCTCCGGTTCCGCCTTGAAGGCACGGCGCGGAATGGGAGCGAATACGAATCGCTTCCGACCTTCTACAGTCTCGCGCCGCGACAGACGTTCGCCCTCATCGAAGTGACACCACGTGCGGGAGCGAACCTCACCGGCGGGGCCGCGACCGTTGTCCTCACGGTGCTTGCCGACGCGTCCTACGAGCGGGCGGAACCGAGTTCGGCCGAGATCGTGATCGTGCCCGAACTGATGGATCTTGAGACCTGGAGGGCGCGGCACTTTGCCGGCAGCGGCGGCAGCATCGATGTCTTCGCGGTCACGGATGCCGGCAACAAAGGTGTCGTCCAGATCCTGCGCTACGGGTTCGGACTGAATCCGACCGATCCGCGGGCCACGACCGGTCGTCTGCCCGCAGTGGCAATGGAGAATGGTCACCTCGTTCTCCGCTACCACGAGGAACAGGCGGCGGTCGATCTCGAATATGTCGTCGAGGTGTCGAATGACCTCCTCGCGTGGCGTCCGGCCTTGGCGACGGATGTCCAGCGGATGCCGACCGTGCCCGCCACGCCCCTCCTGCGAATCTATCGTTCCACCGCGCCGGTATCCGAAGCGGATTTCCGCTACCTGCGCGTGCGCGTGACACGTCCTTAACGAGGGCATAATCCCAGACCATGAGGAAACCCACTACCGAATTTTCAAAGCCCTGGCTGTTCCTCGCGGCGGGTCTCGCTTCCGTGCTTGCGAGTTGTTCCCGCGAGAAGGAAACCGGAACGGCTCCGGTTCCGGCGGCGGATTCGCCGGTCCTCGCGGTGGTTGCCGGGACGGCCATCACGGCGAAGGATCTTCTCGCCGAGGCGGAACATCGCAAGGCCCGAAACCAGCCGATACCGGCAAAGGATGTGCTGCTCGCGGCGATGGTCGATCGGGCGGCCATGATCCACCGCGCCACTCAATCCGGACTCGACCAGCTCCCTGACGTAAGGCGGGCCCTCGACAGCCTCCTCGTTTCCGAGCTTCGCCAACGCGAGCTTCAAGCGAAACTGGACGCCGTTGAGGTGAGTGCGGAGGAAATGCGCGCCGCCTACGACGAACGCGCGGACAGTTTTACGACCCCCGCGAAGGCCCAGTTCGCCATCCTCCATCTGGTGGTGGAAAAGTCGGCTTCCGAGACGAAACGGGACGAAGTGCGCGCGCGCATGGCCGAAGCCCGCGTGCAGGCGCTGGCGGCTCCCGCCACCGGCGGGCGCGGTCCGGCGACGGGCGGTTTCGGCGCCTTGGCCGTTGAGTTTTCCGATGATCAGGTCAGCCGCTACCGCGGCGGTGACGCCGGTTGGTTCGCGAAGGGCGAATCCGCGTCCCGTTGGCCGGCGGAAGTCATGCGGGCCGGCCACGCGCTCGCGGTCGGGGAGGTCAGCGAGGTCATCGAAGCGCCGGGCGGGATCTTTCTCGTCCGGAAGACCGCCGAAACGGCCGACGCCATCACGAGCTTCGAGGATGCCGTGCCCGCAATCCGCCAATCCCTGCTCACCGCCAAACGGGAGGCCTTGGAAAAGGCGTTCCGGGACGACTGCGGGCAACGTGCCAATGTGAAATTTGTCCCCGAGGCCCTCGACGGGGTCACGCTTCCCGCCGTGCCC